>JASJDB010000186.1 GCA_030065315.1 Xenococcaceae cyanobacterium MO_167.B52
TCCAATGGTGTTAATTGCCGAAAATAAAGCTAACCATTAATTTCTCTCTTGTCTTCTCCTGAGCCATCCATAGTAAATTTAAAGTGAAACTGTATGATTTTTTCTAACTCCCCTTTATTATCTTGGTTTCGTAGCCATAAAAAATTTGTTAGTTGGCTACTGTTAATGGTTTTTACAATGACAGGATGTCTGGTTTTATCACCGAATCGGGTTGTCAGAGCTACTATGAAACCATCCCAGTATGAGAGTTCCAATTTAGTAGCTGGATTAGTCGAAAAGAGCAGTCTTTTATATCAAGGGGAAAATTACAGCGCAGCTATTGAAATTCTGCAACAGGCTTTATCAGAGTATGAACTACAAAGGGATGAGTTGCGTCAGGCTATGGTGTTGAGCAATATTGCTTTAGCTTATCAGCAATTGGGGGAATGGGAACAAGTTAGTATCTTTATAGAGAGAAGTTTAGGTAAGTTAGAAAATATAGAGCCAAGTAGGGAGCAAAAACTAATTTTGGCTCAAACCTTAGATATTCAAGGTAAATTACAGTTGGTTCAAGGTGATGCTAATTTAGCTGCTAAAACTTGGCAACAGGCAACAGAAGTTTATCAAGAAATTGGTCAACCAGAGGGAGTTATTCGTACTCGCCTCAATCAAGCTCAAGCTCTACAAGCCTCTGGTTATTATCGTCGCAGTGTTAAAATTTTGCAGCAGTTAGAAACTTCTCTAACAGATTTACCAGATTCTATTACCACAGCGGTGGGATTTCGTTCTTTAGGTAATGCTCTGTTACTAGTAGGAGATACGGACAAAGCTAGAACAGCCTTAGAAACTAGTTTAGCGATCGCAAAACGTTTAAACTCCATTCCAGATATAAGCTCTGCTTTATTTAGTTTGGGGAATTTAGAGAAAAGTCAACTAAGCTATGAGCAGGCAAAGGGATATTATCAAGAAGTTGCGCGAATATCTGGAGATCCTAGTCAAAAAATCAAAGCTCAACTTAACCATCTTACTGTCTTAAGAAAAAATCAAGAGTTTGATGCTATTCCTCCTTTACTAAGGGAAATTGACTCTCTGATTACAGAATTATCCCTGAACCACGAAGCAATTTATGCTCAAATTAATTACGCGCAAAATCTCATTAAATTAAGAGAAGCCCAGTCTATTAGCTTATCTAAGTCCCAAATCAAAAGTTTCTCCCAAAATATAGTTAAAGAAGCGCAACAATTATCAGACCAACCAGCAGAAGCTTATGCTCTAATCAACTTGGGAAGATTTTATGAATTAGATAATCAGTTAGGATCGGCAGAGGAAGTAACCCAAGAAGCGGGAATTATTGCCCAAAATATTAATGCTAGAGATATCTCCTATCAAGCACAATGGCAACTAGGAAGATTATTAGCAGCCCAAGAACAAGACGAACGCGCTATTAGTTCTTATAGACAAGCTGTTGCAACTATACAATCTCTACGTAGTGATTTAGTCGCGATCAATTCTGAAACTCAGTTTAATTTTACGGAAAATATCGAACCTATTTATCGCGAATATGTCAGTTTATTATTAAAATATCCAGATTCGAGTGAAAATAACTTGCTTGCTGCCCGTGAAGCTCTTGATTCTTTACAATTAGCGGAATTAGAGAACTTTTTTAATGCTACTTGTCTTGATGCTCAACCAGTAGTTATTGATGAAATTACTGATCGAGATGATCCTAGCGCAGCTATTATTTATCCTATTGTTTTAGAAGATCGGTTTGAGATCATTCTTAAACTTCCTCAAGAAAAATTGCGTCACTACACCGTACCGATAAAAAATCCTCAAACTGTAGAGCCTACCTTGCAAAGATTGAGTCAGTCCCTTACCCAACGCAATAGCAACGAAACCCTAGCTTTATCACAGCAAGTCTATCAATGGTTAATTGAACCCGCACAGAAGGATTTAGCTAGGAGCAATATTAAAACCTTAGTCTTTGTACTAGATAGTCCTTTACGTAATATACCTATGTCTGTGTTACACGATGGACAACAGTATCTGATTGAAAAATATGCGATCGCATTAGCTCCTGGATTACAGTTAGTTAATCCTCGTCCTATTGCCCAACAACAGCTTACAGCTCTTACCGCAGGATTAACTGAAGCTCGTGGTGACTTTCCTCCCCTTAAGTATGTGGAGAATGAATTAAGTACAGTTCAATCTCAAATCCCACGAACTGAATTATTGCTCAATGATAGTTTTACTACTAACGATTTACAAGCTAAAATTGCCGGGGTTCCTTTTCCCGTAGTGCATTTAGCTACTCACGGTCAATTTAGCTCCCAAGCGGAAAATACATTTATTCTGACTTGGGATGACCGCATTAATGTAAATCAACTCAACAGTTTACTAAGTAATAGAGATCTAGAAAGGGAAGAGGCGATTGAACTTTTAGTTCTCAGTGCTTGTGAAACTCTCACAGGAGACAAAAGAGCAGCCCTAGGATTAGCAGGGGTTGCAGTAAGAGCGGGGGCGCGGAGTACCCTAGCAACTCTATGGCGTGTCAACGACGAAGCTAGTGCCTTAATGATGGGTCAATTCTATCAGGAGTTGGGCAATCAAGCTAATTCCATAACTAAAGCAGAAGCTCTACGCCAAGCGCAATTAACTTTATTACGTAATCCTCGGTTTAATCGTCCCCATTTTTGGAGCTCCTATGTGCTTGTAGGTAATTGGCTGTAGCAATCCTGTTTGAGTTGGGAAAATTAGATGGTGTTGTTGAGGAATAATGAGGGCTAATAATTAGGTTCGGTAAAATTAGAGAGGTAATGATAACTGATAACTGTTAATATGCGGAGCTGTATCCTTTAGGACTGATAACTGTTAACTGAAATGACCAACTTTATTTTTAATTTCACCTAAAATATTTAATGGAAAATCTGATCAAACAATTTACTATCTCTGAAACTGCCAAAGAACAACTAATTCAGCTTAAACGTAATACTAAAATTGAACAGTGGAATATCTTGTGTCGGTGGGCATTCTCCTATTCTTTAGCAGAGCCTAGTATGCCTACTTCTCTTCCTGTTAGTAAAAATAGCAATGTAGAGTTAACTTGGGAGGTATTTGGGGGAGAAATTGCGGATATACTCCTCATAGCTCTCAAACAAAGATGTTACCAAGATGGTTTAGGTACAGAGCCAGAAATTCTTAAACAGCAATTTCGCTTACATCTGTATCGAGGTATTGGTTATCTGGCAGGGAATGATAATCTCAAAAATATTGAGGATTTAATTGGTTTAATTTTTTCCGTACAATAAAAATCTTAAATTCAGATTACTCTAGTTAAGAGATAACATAATTTAAAATAATTGAGATATTTATTAATTTGATGATTCCTCGTCAAGATATTGTTCAAATCTTTGCTACTTTTATTCAATTTGAGTTTGATCGCTTTAATAATTGGATTCTCGATCCTCGTTTGCGTCGCAGCATGAATAAGTGTTTGGACGAAACAACGCAATCAG
This sequence comes from Xenococcaceae cyanobacterium MO_167.B52, assembly GCA_030065315.1. Taxonomy (GTDB): domain Bacteria; phylum Cyanobacteriota; class Cyanobacteriia; order Cyanobacteriales; family Xenococcaceae; genus JASJCP01. Next base: position 3,495 of record JASJDB010000186.1, read on the forward strand.
AAGTTTCAGAAAATTTCTGGGCGATATATTGGCATAAAAGATGGCAAAAACAGCCCCAAGGGATTGCTCGCGATCATTTATTAGCGTATTTGCAAGAAGTATGTTTTTGGTCAACTAAAAAAACTCTTACAGGATTTACTAGTACTCAATATTCGATTCCTGACGGCTTTCAAATTGCGATCTCTAGAATTGATAAAGTTCTTAAAGGTTTTGACGGTGATCGCGGATTTAAGCTAAAAAGCTATGCCAGTATCACTTTTAGTAATCTGATTCGGGAATTCTTACGCCAGCGACAGGAAATAGATATTTGTTCTGAATGGTCACTGTTAAGAAAACTAAGTCAGAAAAGATTACAAGAATCCTTACAAAATGCAGGATTATCAGCAGAAGTACAGAAAAAGTATATTTTAGCTTGGAATTGCTTCAAAAATATCTATGTACCTGAACGCTCAACTTCAACCAGGAGATTAGCAAAACCCAGTCCAGAAGCTTGGAACGCGATCGCAGATTTATACAATAAACAAAGAGCTTTGCAGGTTTCAGCCCCAGAATCGGCTATTTCCTCCGAAACAATGGAAAAATGGCTTTTAATTTGTGTTAAAGCTGGTCGTTCTTACTTATATCCCGATGTTACCTCTATTAACAAGCCTAAACCAGGTTATGAATCGGGAGAAATTGCTGATTCTCTCATAGGAGATATTGAAGACTCCCTTTTGAGCGAAATGATTATTGAAGAAGAAATACAAGAACGTAATCAGCAACAAACTCAAATTAACCAAATATTACTCTCTGCTCTCGAAAAACTCAAATCCGATGACCAAAAACTATTAGAACTCTACTACGGTCAAAAACTCAAACAGGAGGAAATTGCTAGAACACTAGATACTCAACAATATAATATTTCTCGCAAACTCTCTAGAACCAGAAAATCCCTATTAAAATCTCTTTCCTATTCTATTAAAGAAAATCTGCATATCTCTCTGACCTCAGACGTACTCAAAAACATTAGCGTAATTATCGAAGAATGGCTTTCCAGCCATTACCATACCAATCAACAATCGGGAGCACAAACCAGTAATGACTATTATATTTAATCCTACCCAACTAGTAATACAACTGCCAGAAACTCTACAGCAAAAAACTTGGCATAAAACTCAAAATGCAGCTACTCCCAACAGCAGATGGCAAACCTATCTTAATCAACTAACTTTAGATGCTTTTATTCCCAGTGCCAAAGAAGAACAAGAAGCAAGTGTTAAACCTTGGTTAAACTCTCAAACCCTAGCTAATATTTCCGAATTAGTTAACGGAACAGCAATTATCTTAGGTGATGCCAAAGTAGTATTAATTCCCTCCGAAGCTGAAGATCTAGAAGAATTACGATTACCTCAAGAATGGATTGATATCCCAGAATGGGTAGCAGACTATTATTTAGCAGTACAAGTTAATGTAGATGCAGGTTTTTTGAGAATTTGGGGTTACACGACTCATCAACAGGTCAAAAAACAGGGAACTTATGACCCCATAGACCGAACCTATACTCTAGATGATACAGATTTAATTACCGATCTCAATGCTTTTTGGGTTGCTAGAGAATTATGTCCAGAAGAAGAAACCCAAACAGCAGTATCTCCGATTCCTGCCATATCTTCTACTCAAGCCAACAATTTAATTTCCCGATTGGGCAGTACAGAAATTTTAGTACCCAGGTTAGCTATTCCTTTTACTCTCTGGAGTGCTTTATTACAAAATGAGGCTTGGAGGAATAGTTTAGTAGAAAAACGCCGAGGCATAGAAAGAGTTTCTGTTTTAAATTGGTTACAAGAAGAAGCTACTAACTTAGCAGCACAATTTGGCTGGAGACAGGTAGAATTTCAACCTAGTATAGTAGGTGCAAGAGGTGATATGGCAACAGCAATACCTCATAAAGCTTTAGCTAAACAATTAACTATTGGGAATCAACTTTATGAGTTAAAAATATTGCCTATTGAAACCAATACTTGGCGGTTTGAATTACATAGTTTAGCCTTAGGGGCAATGATTCCTACAGGTGTTACTCTTAGATTATTAACCGAAGATCGACAAAGTTTTACAGGTAATGAACATACCGCAATTAGTCCTGTAGAAATGCTGGATTTAGAAGTAGAATTAGACCCTGGAGAAGGCTTAATTTGGGAAATTGAACCTACTCCTGAAGATTACCAAGCAGAAATTTTACGTTTTTAAACCGAACTGTGTCTAGTTTGAGAAGTATTGTTTTTATATTATTACTTATTACTTATCTATCTCTCATCAGAATTAAGCCCTTTCCTGTTACTCGACAAATACGCCAATCTGGTAATACAGTAGCACCCATTTCTTGATAAAAAGAAATAGCATTTTCATTCCAGTCTAGAACACTCCATTCTAAACGCCCCACATCTCTAGCTAGAGCTAAATCAGCTAGATAATTTAGCATGGCTTTACCAATACCCTGACGACGGTACTCAGGTAAAACAAATAAATCCTCTAGATAAATTCCTGGCTGAGTAAGAAAAGTCGAATAATTATTGAAAAATAAACTAAAACCAACGACTTGCTCTTTAACTTCGGCTACTATTGCTTCTACATAAGGTTGCTCACCAAATAAATGTTCGGCTAAATTTTGAGAATTACCTGTTACTAAATGGGACAATTTTTCATAATCTGCTAGAGCTTTAATTAGGGTAAATATAGCTTCAACATCATTAATAGTGGCAGGACGAATTGTAAATTTATTCATTATTTTTACAGTTAATATAGCAGTTGTCGTACTGGTGAGGTGCAGTAACTTTAAGCTTTTTGTTTATCGTTCATCGTTCATCGTTCATCGTTCATCGTTCATCGTTCATCGTTCATTGGGTGTACTGCATAACTGTGAGAACCGCTATAATATCAAATTTAATAAATATTGATTTCTACTAGTTTTAGTTTGCAAGTAAAGTGAAAAAAGCAATGGGAATCATCAACAGGACTTACGCAAATTATCTTATTTAGCATCATAGGTAGGGTGGGCATTGCCCACCCTACGGTATATGTAGCGTGAAAATTCCCTCAGTGTGTAAGTCCTGATCAAGATAAAATCTCTGATAAATCAACTACTAGATTCGGCATTATATCTTCTCCTGACAAACTAGAAGGATTATTCAAGACTTCCTTATCTTTTCCCTGACGATAAATCTCTACTTGCCCATCATCAGGATTAATTAACCAACCTAGTTTGATATCGCAAGTCATATATTCCCTCATTTTCTTCTGTGCAGTTAATAAGTCATCGGTAGGAGACATTAACTCTAAGACGAAATCAGGGTCTATAGGTGCAAAGCCTCGTTTTTGTTTATCAGTCAAACTATTCCACTTGGTAAGAGCCATCCAACTCACCTCTGGAGAACGAGTCGCACCATTAGATAGTTTAAATCCAGTTGAGGAATCAAATACTACTCCTAGTGATGTTAGATTGTTCCAGTTCCAAATTTGAGATGCCAAAGTTAGATTGAATTTTCCATTTTCACTTCCAGTTGGCGAGATAACAATTAAATTTCCAGCAGCATCAGTTTCAAATTTGAGTTCAGGATTGGAAGCACACAAACGCTCCAAATCATTATCAGAGATATGTTTTACTAGAGGCTTGAGATTGATCGCATAGCTAGTCATGAGAGATATCTTCAGACAGATGAAGAGACGGAAACTATAGAAAAATAGTATCAGCCTATCAATTTTCTTTACTGTTTTAACTATTAATTAATAGTATTTTACTCTACATGGGAATCACTACCGATTAGCTAAAATTGCCCCATTTCTCGCTGGTAATTTTAGTTTTAGTTTATTTCCTGCTACATCTTTATGAGATATAACTTCTGCTTTGCCATAGACTACATGACTCGATTTAATAGGTAGATGGTCATTGGAAAACTCTACAGTAACAGGATGAATATCCGTATTTATGGCAATGATTAGAGTCTCTGAATCTAGAGTACGGGCGCATACATAAGCCTGATCTTTGGCGTATAGTACTTGGTATTTGCCTGTGCGTAAAGCTGGATATTTATGGCGCAGGGCAATCAGTTCTTTATGATAATTTAAAGTATCGTTGTCCCAATGAATCTCCAAAGGAAAACCCCGACGACAATCAGGGTCTTTTCCTCCCAACAAACCTACTTCGTCTCCGTAATAAATACAAGGCGCTCCAGGAAAAGTAAACAGTAATAGAGTACAAAGATGAAGAGTAGCTTTGTCTTCTCCTACAGCAGTTAAGACTCTGGGGGTATCATGACTGTTGAGTAAATTAAGTTGGGTTAGCTGGATTTGCCAAGAGTATAAGTCTAATAAATCTTGAATTCTCTGGGCATAATCTGAAGCATTTAAGGCTGGATAAGGAGTATAGTGGGGCTGACCATATTTTGAAATAAACCGATCGCCAGCAGTAAAAGCAATAGTTGGTTCCGCAAAACGATAGTTCATTACCCCATCAAATTGGGTTCCATCCAGCCATTCACTAGCATCTGACCAAATTTCTCCTACGATGTAAGCTTCGGGGTTGATTGCCTTAACGCGATCGCGGAATTCTTGCCAAAAACCAGGGGTTGTGACCTCATCAGGCACATCTAGTCGCCAGCCATCAATGCCTTTTTCCAGCCAGTATTCCCCAATTTTCATGATATATTCTCTTACTTGGGGATTATCGTGATTAAACTGGGGTAAAGCGCGATTTCCCACCCAAGAAATATAGTTAGCTGGCTTACTACCATCATAGGCAGCAAGGGGCCATTGTTCCACTTTAAACCAATCTAACCAAGCTGAATTACCACCATTTTCCAGAATGTCATTAAAAAAGAAAAAACCGCGACTGGCATGATTAAATACCCCATCGAGAACAATTTTGATCTTTCTATGGTGGGCTGCTTTAATCAGTGCATCAAAAGCCCTATTTCCTCCTAACATGGGATCGACTTGATAATAGTCGTGGGTATGATAGCGGTGATTAGAAGGAGATTGAAAGATGGGAGTAAAATAAATAGCGTTGATGCCTAAATCTTGAAGATAATCTAGTTTTTCGATCACTCCCCATAAATCCCCCCCCTTGTAACCTTCATAAGTGGGTTTAGCATCCCAAGATTCTAAACAGGAAGATTGCGGGAATCCAGGCTGAAGTTTTTCAGTTTTGGCAAAGCGATCAGGAAAGATTTGATAAAAAACCGCATTTTTCACCCAATCGGGAGTTTTAAAATTCATAGCTTATTGCAATTGTTCGGAATTATTTATGTATATTGGGTTGGGACTAGCAAAATTTTCAAGCTGCATAATGAACGGAGAACACCCAAGACTACTCAAACAAGTCAGAATTTTGGATGCTGTTGCTAAGTGCGATCGCGTTGCAGATGTATTGATAGTTAACAATCGAATCGAAGCCATAGAAGCCAATGTTAACAATTTTCCTCATGATACTGAAATCATCGAGGCTCAAGAATTAATTTTGGGAACTGGACTATGGGATATTTACAGCCATAGTGGAGAACCTGGACAAGAAGCCAGGGAGACTTTTCAATCTCTTGCTGCTAGTGCTGCTGCTGGTGGCTTTACTCAGATAGCAATCTTACCAGATACTAATCCTACTCTAAGTAATCCTGAAGTTTTGGCTTCAGTACTTAACAAAACGCAACAAATTACCCAGGGATTACCGAAGATTCATTTTTGGGCAGCTTTATCCCATTTCGATCATACAGTTCACACCAGAGCTTTAACAGAGTTAGCTAGTCTCAAAGATGATGCCATTGGTTTTTGCGATCGCTTAAATTTAAGCAATCTTGCTTTTCTCAGACAAGCATTAGAGTATGTCCAGCCTTTTAACAAGCCGATTGCCATTAACTTATCCGATAACGAACTGACCAATGAAGGAGTAATTAGGGAAGGTGCTAACTCGATTCGTTATGGTTTATTGGGCAATCCTGGTTATTCAGAATCCGCAGCTATTGCAGCAGCCTTAGAAATTATTGACAGCGTCAAAACTCCAGTACATTTAATGTCTGTCTCTACCGCCAGGGGAGTGGAATTAATTGCTGATGCTAAAAAGCGTGGAGTACCAGTTACAGCGAGTACTACCTGGATGCACTTACTATTTTCTACCGCAGATCTTGCCAACTATGACCCCAATTTACGTCTGGAACCACCTTTAGGTAATCCAGAAGATAGATTAGTTTTAATTGAGGGAGTAAAACAGGGTATTATTGACGCGATCGCGATCGATCATCAAGCCTATACCTATGAAGAAAAAACCGTTGCTTTCGCAGAAGCACCTCCAGGAGTAGTAGGTTTAGAATTGGCTCTACCTATACTGTGGCAAACTTTTGTAACTACTGGTCAATGGTCAGCCTTAGAACTATGGCAAGCTTTAAGTATTCGTCCCAGCAATTGTTTAAATCAAAGTCTTGCTAGTATCCAACCTCATCAAGCTAATGAATTAGTTTTATTTAATCCTCAAAAGTCTTGGAAACTAGATCGCAATAATCATCAATCCTTGGGAGAAAATACTCCTTGGTGGGGTAAAACAATTACAGGAAGATGTTTAGAAACTTGGCACTAGAACAGTTAACAGTTATCAGTTATCAGTTATCAGTGAGCAGTTATCAGTTATTCCTTGTTCCTGATTCCTTATAGATCACGTTACTGTTAAAACCGATCGTCTTTCAGGGAACTATGAGTAATAGTTAATCATTTACTCTTTTTTAGATATGACCCAAGAGAATAGTCAATCTAATTCTTCTGATAACAATAATTTTTCTATGGGAGATTCTAAAGTTGCTTTATCTCCAGATATTCTTGCTAAACAAATAAAAATATCTCAAGAAAATGGGGTAAAATCTGCCGATTCTTTGAGAAATACGGAAAAAAGTCGCAATTGGTGGCAAAATTTAGGATTAAGGAACCAAATTGCTATGGGAGCAGTGGGTATTAGTTTTGTTTCTGCTGTAGTAGCGGGAGGTAGTAGCTACTATTTTGCTAATCATTTTAGCAGTTTAATCTTCGATAGCGCGATCGCAGCTGTGGTAGCTGGAGGAGTAGCGATTATTTTTAGTCGTCAAGTCAATCAAGAAATTGCGCGAGTTAATCGGGTAGTTAACCAATTAGGACAAGGTCAATTAGATATCAATATCGGAGATCAACAACTAGATGAATTAGAACTTTTGGGAAGTAATCTTCATCAGTTATCCAGTCAATTGCAGAGTTTATCCGACGAACAGATTAGAATTAACCGACAAAGACAGCTATGTAGTAGTGTGGCTTTTCGCACTCGCCAAACAGCAAATAGAGATATTTTGTTGGAAACTGCGGTAGATGGAGCAAGGGAAGTATTAGAAACCGATCGCGTTGTGGTATATCGTTTCAATGATGATTGGACAGGAACAATGGTAGCGGAATCTGTTGCGGAAGGATTCCCCAAAGTACTCAATGAAACCATTGGTGATCCCTGTTTTCGCGATCGCTATATATCTCAATATCAAGCAGGAAGAATTCGCGCCATTAGTGATATCTATGAAGAGCCTGGACTTACAGACTGTCATATTCGGATGCTAGATCAGTATAAAGTCAGAGCCAATCTAGTAGTACCCATTCGCCAGAAACAAAAGCTCATGGGATTATTAATTGCTCATCATTGTTCTGAAGCTAGATATTGGTCAAAAAATGATATCGACTTTATGAACCAATTAGCTACCGAAATTGAATATGGTCTTGACTATATCAATTTTGTGGAGGAACAGGACAAAACTGCCAGAAAAGCCTGGTTTTTTGGTGATATTGCCTTTAGAGCTAGTCAAAACATGGATTTAGATGATGTTTTTAACGCCACAGTACAAGGGGCGAGAGACATCCTAGAAACAGATCGAGTTATGGTGTATCGTTTCAACCATGATTGGAGTGGCACCATGGTAGCGGAATCCGTTGCCGATGGATTTCCCAAAGTTCTGGAAGAGCGCATTGACGATCCTTGTTTTCGGGGGCGTTATGTAGATTTATATAGAGATGGTAGAGTTAGAGCGATCAATAATATTCGCACCGAAGCAGGGTTAACAGAATGTCATATTCGCACTCTGGAAAAATATGGAGTGAAATCAAATCTAGTTGCACCTTTACGTAAAGATGGTCAACTTATGGGGTTATTAATTGCTCATCATTGCTCCCATCCTAGAGTTTGGCAACAAGAAGAAATTGAATTTTTTTCCCAATTAGCAACTCAAGTAGAATATGCCATAGACCGACTCAGCTTTATTGATAAAATCAAAGCCACGGCTGGTAGAGCTAGATTATTTGGTGATATTGCCTTCCGCGCCCGTCAATCCCTTGAAAAAGATGATATTTTCCGTATTACTGTTCAAGGAGCTAGAAAAGCCCTAAAAACTGATCGAGTACTAATCTATAAGTTCAATTCTGACTGGAGTGGTACGATGGTAGCGGAATCCGCAGGAGAGGGTTTTATTAAAGTTCTAGATGTGCGGATTAATGACCCCTGTTTCAAAGGGCGTTATGTAGATTTATACCGTAATGGTAGAGTCAAAGCAATCAATGACATCTATCATGAGCCTGGCATGACTGATTGTCATTTAAGAACTTTAGAGCAGTATGATGTGAAAGCAAATTTAGTTGCACCGATTCGCAAGGATAATAAACTATTTGCTCTTTTGATTGCTCATCAATGTACTTCCCCTAGAGCTTGGCAAAAATCAGAAATTGACTTTTTTTCTGAGTTAGCAACCCAAGTAGAATATGCTCTAGATCATATTAGCTTTATTGAGAAATTAGAAAAAGCCCGTGCTGAAGCCGAAACCGCCTCTCAGGAACAAAAGCGACAAACCGACGCTATTCAACACCAACTAGATGCTTTAGTAAAAGATGTCAAAGGTGCATTTACTGGCAATCTAACAGTTAGAGCCCAAGTTACAGAAGGAGAAATTGGCATTGTAGCCAGATTTCTCAACAATACACTAGAGAATCTACAACGGATTGTCTTACAAGTACAGTCTGCTTCTGGTGCAGTAATCGAGACTGTTCATGGTTCAGAAAATAATATTAATAGCCTTTCTAATGATGCTTCTCGTCAAGCAGAAGCTATTACTACTGCTTTGGGACAAATTCACGCTATGGCG
>JASJDB010000187.1 GCA_030065315.1 Xenococcaceae cyanobacterium MO_167.B52
ACATCAGTTTTTAGCCATTCATATTCTTCTTTTAGCTTAGGCAACAAAGCGTTTAAGCCACTACGAGATATTCCTTTGCCAGTCTCTTTATAGGTTTGGTTGCAAACATTCAGAGCGTGATTGTACCACCATCTACAGCAGCCCATAGCTCTAGCTAGTTGCTGTTTTTGTGCATCAGTGGGGTAGATTCGTATTTTTTGTGCTACTCTAATCATGTCTATCACTATATCATTTTACGATAGAAACGCACAAAAAATGTTTGTTTATTGATCGCGATTCATCCCTAAGTTATAGAACATGAGGGAATTCTCGCGACATTCAGTTAAAATACTTGTCGTAGAATTGGTAGAAATAGTTACAAAAAACTATTATTTAAATTATTTTCTTATAAACTTAACCCTTAAAAGTTTTGACTTATTAATACTTAAATGAATAATCAGCAACAAAGCTATCCTACACAAGATATAGCTGAAGATGTAATTCAACGGGATCGCAATAGGGCTTATTGGCGAGCTAATGTGAGATTAATTCGTAATTTACTGATTGTATGGGGATTAGTTTCCCTTGGTTTCAGTATTTTATTCGTGCCTTGGCTTAATCATCTTAAGTTAGGTAATTTGCCTTTAGGCTTTTGGATGGCACAACAAGGATCAATTTTTGTGTTTGTAATTTTGATTTTTGTCTATGCAGTACAGATGGATAAACTTGATCGCAAGTATCGCAAATAAGATGGTTAGTTGTTAATTGCTACAACAGTTTCAGATTATTTTTAATTAAAAATTAAATAGATAAAAGTTATGTCAGTAGAAGCTTGGACTACAACATTTGTCATTATTTCCTTTATGCTCTATCTCTATATTGGCTGGAGATCACGGGTTAAAGATAGTAAAGGTTTTTTTGTTGCAGATCGGGGTGTTCCCGCCGTTGCTAATGGTGCTGCTACCGCAGCAGACTGGATGTCAGCAGCCTCTTTTATTTCGATGGCTGGCTTAATTTCTTTTATGGGCTACGATGGCTCAATGTATCTGATGGGATGGACTGGTGGTTTTGTCCTTCTGGCACTGTTACTTGCTCCTTATTTGAGGAAATTTGGCAAATATACTGTTCCTGATTTTGTAGGCGATCGCTATTATTCGGTTTGGGCAAGATTAGTCGCTGTAGTTGCTGCTATCTTTGTTTCTCTAACCTATGTTGCTGGACAAATGCGGGGGGTGGGGATTGTATTTAGTCGCTTTCTGCAAGTAGATATCAGCACTGGGGTAATTATTGGCATGATCATTGTGGCTTTTTTTGCCGTCTTGGGAGGCATGAAAGGTATTACTTGGACACAGGTGGCACAATATACAGTTTTAATTATTGCCTACTTAATCCCCGCTTTTGCCATCGCACTTATCTTGACAGGAAATCCCATTCCTCAGTTTGCTTTTGGTTTTAGTGACATTGTGGATAAACTCAATGGAGTACAAGTAGATTTAGGATTTACCGAATATACTCAACCCTTTGTCCATAAATCCATGCTGGATGTTCTGTTTATCACCATTGCTTTGATGGTAGGAACAGCAGGATTACCCCATGTGATAGTTCGTTTCTATACTGTCCCCTCTGCTCGTGCAGCCCGTTATTCTGCTGGTTGGGCATTACTGTTCATTGCTATTCTCTATACTACTGCTCCCGCGATCGCTTCTTTTGCTCGCTATAACCTAATCGATAGTTTGCACAATAAAACTGTGGCAGAAGTACAACAATTAGACTGGGCTACCAAATGGTCAAATACAGGTTTACTGGGTATTGAAGATAAAAATAACAATGGCAAAATAGAATTAACCCCCGATAAAGCCAGCAGTGAAATTACTATTGACCGCGATATTATTGTTCTTTCTACTCCCGAAGTAGCCAAACTCGCTCCCTGGGTGATTGCTTTAGTTGCAGCAGGTGGTCTAGCAGCAGCCCTTTCCACCGCATCAGGATTATTACTGGTGATTTCTAGTTCTATTGCTCACGATGTTTATTACCGTATCATCAATCCCGAAGCTTCTGAATCCCAACGGGTCATGGTAGGGCGTGTTATGGTGGGATTTGCGATCGCTGTTGCTGGTTATTTTGGAGTTAATCCTCCTGGTTTTGTGGCACAGGTAGTAGCTTTTGCTTTCGGGTTGGCTGCTGCCAGTTTCTTTCCTGTAATACTCTTGGGCATCTTTGACCAACGCACTAACCGCGAAGGTGCCATCTCTGGCATGATTACGGGTTTAGCTTTCACTGCTTTCTACATCATTGGGGTCAAATTTTATGGAATGCAACCTTGGTTTTTTGAGATCTCTCCAGAAGGTATTGGCACAGTTGGAATGATGCTTAACTTTATTGTTACTGTTATTGTTTCCCGCCTTACTCCAGCACCACCTTTAGAAGTACAAGAAATGGTCGCTCGTTTACGCTCTCCCGAAGGAAACGGCGCATTTCTTAGCGATCTAGGAGAGGAGGAATTAGACTAAATTCCCCTCAAGTTGAATATTACCAGTATTTTTACCCTGGAGCCTGATTGCAAAAAGTTTAAAAATTGCATCGGCTCTTTTTTTTCATCATGAATCTTTATCAAAGGGTGAGATCAACTCACCTTTTTAGTTGGTTTTTTGCTCCAGGGTGGTAGCAGTAACTTGTTCCAACTGCTGGAGAGCCTGCTGTAACTGACGGTTTTTCTCTTGTAACTGAAGTTGCAGACGACGAACTTTTAATTGATTTTCCACCCTAGCCAATACCTCAACTGTTTTAAAGGGCTTGGTAATGTAGTCACTGCCTCCCACGGAAAAAGCTTTAACTTTATCCCAGGCTTCATCAAAGGCACTAACAAAAATCACAGGAATGTCTTGGGTGAGGGGATTAGCTTTGAGTCTTTGACAGACAGTATAGCCGTCTAACTCTGGCATATTAATATCTAATAAGATGACATCAGGAGAAGCCATCGAGATCGCTTGTAGGGCAACTACACCATTAATCGCTTGTTGCACTTCATATCCTTGCTCTTCGAGCAAATCAGACAACAGTTTGAGATTTTGTGGTTGATCGTCCACTAAGAGAATATTACCTAGCTCATAATCCTTCTTGTCAGCAGAGGGAATTGGGGATAAGGCAACGGGGGAAGGCGACTCAACCACAGCGGGCTGATGGCGCATTTGCTGCTCCAGGATCGGTTTAACATTAGATTTAGTAATTTTTTGGTCTAAAATTTCAGAAAGAAGTTGCCAGAGTTTAGGGGCAACGTCTTGCTTAATATATTTAGGAGAATAGCCACATTCGTCCGCAATTTGGTCATAAGTCTTTCTACTCCCTTGGAGAGTAGTGAATAAGATAGTCCGTTGCAAATCACTCAAATAATTGCTGCTCTTTCCAGAGATTAATTCTTCAGCGAATGCTAAAAGCTCTTCAAAATTGCTCATGTCAACGAGAAGTTAAGGTAAATTCATCCCCATTGTTAGATTACTGTAAAATTCTACCTAAGGTTTTTGGGAAAACCTCAAATTCTCTCTGAAAAACTCTGATGAGATCTAACTCTCTCTTAAAAAAGTTGATTGCTAAACTCTTAAGCCGACTGCCTTTACAGATAGTTTTGACAGCTCCCTTTGTGTTGCAGATCTTTATCATAGTTAGCTTGGTCGGGTATTTTTCCTTACGCAATGGACAGAAAGCAGTTAATCGGGTGACTGCTCAATTACTCCATGAGTTAATCCAGCGGATCGAACAGCAGATCCATTCCTATCTAGCAATTCCCCGTTCTATTAATACCATCAATGCTAATTCTTTGCTCAGAGGAGATTTAGATGCCACTACTGTCAAAGGAGAACATCAGCTTTGGCTTCAAGCTCACATCCATCCCCGAACTAACCTAGTCTATTGCGGTACTGAGGCTTTAGGAGAACTCATCGGCGTTGGCCCCGAAGGACAAAATCGCGCTCTGCAACTGTTAATTTACAATCAAAGTACGGATTTCCGCGGACATTACTATAGCTTGGATAATCAGGGCAATAGACAGCAGCTAGTGCGGGTTGACAATCAACCCTATGATCCCAGAACCAGACCCTGGTATCAAGCAGCTAAAAAAGCTGCTGAATTTACCTGGAGTCCTCTTTATTTAGATTTTGAGGCTAAAGTTCCCACAATTACGGCAAGTTTGCCAGTGTATGACCACAACGGGACATTTGTGGCCGTTTGCGCTACGGACTTGTTCTTACCCGTAGAACTAAGTCAGTTCCTGCAAACTCTTCAAGTAGGAGAAACGGGAGAGGTATTTATTATGGAGCGAACTGGTCTGTTGGTCTCAAGTTCTCTCCCCGAGTCTGAGTTTTTGACTAATAACGAAGAACTACAAATTAAGCAAGCCATCGACAGTAATCATCCTCTAATTAGAGAAACGAGCCAATATCTGATTAGAGAATTGGGGAACTTAAATCAAATTGACTCGGAATCTCTGCGACAGTTGACTATAGAGGGAACAAGGAAATTTGTACAGGTTACTCCTTTTCAGGCAGAAAACGGCATAGATTGGCTCATTGTGCTGTTAATACCAGAATCTGACTTTATGAGTGAGATTAATGCTAATACTCGCACCACTATCTTCCTGTGTATTTTGGCATTAATGGTGAGTATCGCTATTAGTATATTAACTTCAGGCTGGGTAATTAAACCAATTCAACATCTCAATCAAGCAGCTAAGGCAATTGCCCAAGGCAAATTAGAGAATAGCGTTGAAATTATTCGCAATGATGAACTAGGAGAACTGGCTAACTCCTTCAATTACATGGGTGAGCAAATCAATAGCTATGTGCTTGCCTTAGAACAAGCTAATCAAGAATTAGAGCAAAAAGTGGTAGAACGGACAACTTCCCTAGCAGAAAGCCAAAGAACTCTGGCTACCCTGATGAGTAATCTACCAGGAATGGCCTATCGTGGTCTCAATGACCGAGATTGGACCATGATTTTTGTCAGTGAAGGATGCCACAGTTTAACGGGCTATTTACCTCAAGATTTGACGGAAAACCACCTAGTTCAATACAATCAATTAATTCATCCAGAGGAACGAGACAGAGTCTGGCAAGAGATCCAAAAGTCCCTCGCCGAAAAAAGACCATTTCAGCTTACTTATCGCCTCTTAACTCAGCAGGGGACTGAAAAATGGGTTTGGGAACAAGGACAAGGGATTTTTAACCAATCTGGAGCAATAGAATTTATTGAGGGTTTTATTGCTGATATCAGCGATTTGATTAGAGCCGAAAAAGCCTTAGAACAAAGCAATCAAGAATTACGCTCAACCCTAGGTCAGCTAGAAGCCACCAAAGTCGAACTGCAAAAAGCGAAAGAAAAAGCCGAAAGTGCCAATTTGGCTAAATCAGAATTTTTAGCGAATATGAGCCATGAGCTGCGAACTCCCCTCAACAGTATCATTGGCTTCGCTCAATTTCTCAGCAAAGATAGGGACTTGAAACCAGAACAACAGCAACGCTTGAGTATTATTAACCGCAGTGGTGAACATTTGCTCTCTTTAATCAACGATATTTTGTCAATGTCCAAAATTGAAGCTGGTCAAACCTCCCTGAATCGAACCGATTTTGACCTCAAGGCTTTGCTGAAGAATCTGCAACAGATGTTTGCGCTCAAAGTCCAAAACAAAGGACTGCAATTTTTCTTAGAATCTGAGGCCCATTTACCCCAATATATCTCTACTGATGAGGCTAAACTACGACAAATCTTAATTAATTTAATTGGCAATGCCATTAAATTTACCGAACAAGGGGGGATAGTTTTAAGAGCTCAAGCCAACCGAGATCAGAACTCTAACCAACATTTACTTAAATTAGAAGTAGAAGATACAGGTCCAGGTATTCCCCCAGAAGAACTGGATAGGTTATTTGTGCCTTTTGAGCAAACCACAGCGGGACGTAAAATCAAACAGGGGACTGGATTGGGGCTAGCCATCACTCGCAAGTTTATTGAACTGATGGGAGGAGAGATTACCGCTCACAGCACTGTAGGTGTGGGGACTTGTTTTCAATGCTCGATTCCGATTCACCGGAGTTTGGGTGAAGTGGTTCCCGTCCCAACAGCTCAGAGTCAAGTAATTGGTTTAGCACCTGAACAACCTGAATATCGGATTTTAGTAGTGGATGATGAGACTGACAATCGCCTCTTATTGTTAGATTTACTAACTTCAGTGGGTTTTTCGGTGCAGCAAGCCAGCAATGGACGAGAAGCCAATCAGATCTGGCAAGCATGGCACCCCCATCTGATTTGGATGGATTTGCGGATGCCTGAGATGAATGGAGCTGAAGCCACTAAAAGGATTAGAAAGGCCGAATCGGAGTTGGAAAATGGGGAGTCCTGGACTAAGATTATTGCTCTGACAGCTAGTGCCTTTAAGGAAGAGCGAGACATCACCCTAGCATCAGGTTTTGATGATTTTGTCATCAAACCTTTTGAGGAAGAGGTGATTTGGTCGAAGATGAGCCAACATCTAGGGGTTGAGTTCATTTACCAACAGTCACTCCAGACCTATGGTCAACAACTACCAGAAACTATTGCTGTTCAAGCCCCAGTTTCCGTCGCCGATTTATCAGAAGAGTTAAAGAAGATGCCCCCTCAGTGGTTAGAGGAACTGCACCGAGCCTCTAGTCAACTCAAGGGGAAAAAAGTAATGCAGCTAATCCAAGCTATGCCACCAGAAAAAGCAGCACTTGCTTCCAAACTGCAAACCTTAGCAGACAACTATCAATTTGATGAGATTGTCAGACTACTGAATTTTTCTTAGTACCACTTCTGAATTTTTCTCAACTTTGGGGTGTAAGAGACTGTTTGTAAAAAGAAAATAAAGAAGAAACTAGAACTGAGATTAGACGACTAAAAATAAGGAGACAGAGTCAATCAGATATAGTCAATATGGTCAGACGAGCCTATCCATCAGATCTCAGGGATAACGAATGGGAAATCATTGAACCATTGTTACCCAAGAGTAAATCACGAGGAAGAAAAAGGGACACCGATTTAAGAGAAGTGGTTAATGCCATCTTGTACTTATTAGAAGAGGGATGTCAGTGGCGAGCATTACCTCATGATTTTCCACATTGGTCAACAGTCAGAACTTACTTCGACAAATGGAACAAACATAAAGTTTGGTATCAAATGAATCGACTACTTCGAGAAGAGTTGAGACAACAACAAGGAAGAGAAGCTCAGCCAAGCGCAGCATCTATAGATAGTCAGTCAGTAAAAACGACACAAAAAAGCGGTGCGACCCCGCTGGGGTTTCCCCAGCATGGGAACGCGCACCAAGACAGGGGGAAGTATATGGCTTTGATGGAGGCAAAAAAGTTAAAGGTAGAAAACGTCATATTTTAGTAGATACCTTAGGATTATTATTAGAGGTAATAGTAACCGAAGCTAATGGTTCGGAAAGAATTAATGGATTAGCATTGTTGGTTGAATCAGAAGAAAATTTAGAGAGATTAGAATTAATTTGGGTAGATCAAGGATATCAAGGCGCAAGATTTGAAACGGGAGTAGAACATCTTTCATCAGCTAAAGTTGAAGTTATGAGAAGAGAGGGGAAAGGGTTTCAATTATTAGCTCGAAGATGGGTAGTAGAAAGAACCTTTGCATGGCTAATGCCAAAACGTCGTTTGGTGGTCGATATGAGAAATTACCTGAAACAAGTGAGTCGCTCATTTACATTGCGATGGTTCACTTAATGTCAAAACGACTATCTCAAAATCAACAACCAATTGCTTAATGTTTTATTTACAAACAGTCTCTTAGACTACCTATTTTTCCGTCTTCCCAGAAGCTTTCGTAAATAATCTAAAGAATAACCCCTCTCGACCTTAATATTCTCCAATTTTTCCCAACGTGAGTTCGAGCAACCTCAAAAACTATAATTTTTCGAGTTTGGATATGGGGGATATGGGTTAGATATCCCTGACCCCCTCATTCTTTAGGTTGAACAGGAAACTTTATTTTGCCAATTCAGAAATAGTTGCTGCTAGAGCAAAGTCTTTATCTGTTAGACCTCCTGCATCATGGGTAGTCAAGCTAATGGTGACTTTGTTGTAGGATATGGCAATATCAGGATGATGTCCTGCTGCTTCTGCTGGCTCAACTAATTTATTGACAAAATCTATCGCTGCGATAAAGTCGGCAAATTTAAAAACACGCTTAATTTCTTTGCCTTCGAGATTCCAGCCTGGCAATGTCTGAATTTTTTGACTAATTTGAGTTTCTGTAAGAACCATAGGACTTGTTTTAATCTTTTCAGCTAAAATCGGTTGTGCTGTTATTAACAGTAACGCTATTCCGCCAAGAATATGGCAAAAACTGAATTTTTCTCGCGGTGTAGTCACTGAGTATATTATCGTTTCTAGAAAATACTTTTGATCATTGGAAAGTAAGTTATCTCTTTAGGATTCCTTCCTCACCTAAAACATTGCATTCTGGACGAATGCTCGTTTTTGAGGAAAGGGAATCCTTATGACATTATGTTGAAACCATGACAAAGTCAGAATCATAATTCTATTAATTGAGCCAGTTTAAAACTAAAGCACGAGCAAATCTCAAAAGAGCTATAGTATGAATCTTTCTTCCTATCAGCTACAATATGCCATTGATATGTCTAAAGGGTAACAAATATTATGGGTCGCGCAGAAAAAGTTGTATTGGCATATTCAGGTGGTGTTGATACCTCTGTTTGCATTCCTTATCTGATCAATGAATGGGGAGTTAAAGAAGTTATTACCCTTGCAGCAGATTTGGGACAAGGGGAAGAATTAAAGCCAATTCAAGAAAAAGCTTTAATATGTGGTGCAGTAGAGTCTTTAGTGGAAGATGTTACTGAAACATTCGTCAAAAATTATGCTTTCCCTGCGATTCAAGCTAATACTCTATATGAAAACCGTTATCCCCTTTCTACAGCTTTGGCTCGACCTTTGATTGCGAAATTATTGGTAGATGCTGCGGAAAAATATGGTGCAGATGCAGTGGCTCACGGTTGTACAGGAAAGGGTAACGACCAGGTTAGGTTTGATGTAGGGATTATGGCACTAAATCCCAATATCAAGGTATTAGCACCTGCTAGGGAGTGGGGGATGAGTCGGGAAGAAACCATAGCCTATGGTGAAAAATTTGGTATTAAGTCTCCTGTGAAAAAATCTTCCCCTTATAGTATTGACCGCAACTTACTAGGTCGTAGTATTGAGGCGGGTCCTTTGGAAGACCCGATGACTGAGCCTCCAGAAGAGGTTTTTGCGATGACAAAGGCAATTAAAGATACTCCTGATGAGCCAGAATATATTGAAATTGGCTTTGAAAAAGGTATTCCTGTAAGTATCAATGACAATCATCTAGAACCAGTAGCTCTCATTTCCCAACTCAACGAAATTGTGGGTAATCATGGAGTGGGAAGGATTGACATGATTGAAAATCGGGTTGTTGGTATTAAATCTAGAGAAATTTATGAAACACCAGCTTTACTCGTACTTATTCAAGCTCATCGAGATTTAGAAAGCCTGACTCTTACTGGAGATGTTACTCGTTACAAACGAGGTATCGAACAAACCTACAGCGAATTAATTTATCAAGGATTGTGGTACAGTCCCCTTAAACAAGCCTTAGATGGATTTATTCAACAGACGCAACAAACTGTATCTGGTACTGTGCGTATCAAGCTGTTTAAAGGCAACGCCATAATTGTGGGTCGTAAATCTGATAATTCTATTTATACTCCCGATCTTGCTACCTATGGTGCAGATGATCAATTCGATCACAAGGCTGCTGAAGGATTTATCTATATTTGGGGCTTGCCGACTAAAGTTTGGTCACAACAAACTAAAGGTGTTTAAAGTATCTCGCTGGCACCTATCATCATTCTTGAACTTGGTACAACTTGTTTGTTGTAGATAGCCATAGTTAGTCAACAGGTTTAGGATATATAAATTTTTTAGGGGCAAACAATCGTTTGCCCTTAAGTTTTGTAGGGAAAAATTATTTGATATTATGAATTATTGGCTATTTCAAGGAAATCCGACTTTTTATCGTATTTTAGATGCCATTCGAGATCTAGATACAATGTTTTGGTTAGTTACCCGCTACAGCAAGCAAATTCAAGTAGGAGAAGGGGTTTTGATTTGGATGTCGGGGCAAAACGCGGGTATTTATGCCGTGGCAGAAGTTATTGAACCTCCTCAGATTTTGACAGAACTACCTGAACCTGATTATTGGCTAGATAGAGATCGCTTTCGTCAAGATAAACCCCATGTTAAGATTCGCTTTTTACGTAAATTGTTAGGTCAACCTTTAAGGCGATTTGAACTAAAATACGACCCCATACTCAGAGATTTACTAGTAATTCGGGTTCCTAATAGTACTAACTTTAAAGTCACTGCCGAACAATGGCAGAGAGTTTATCAATTTAAAGGCTAAATAGCTCTAAAACTAATTAAGCAGTCTAATTTTCAATGATCCTGTCTTGCTTTCCTGGAAGATCTCTGCTAAAAGTTTGGGAATGATAAGTAATTACTTATTTTTTATCTCATAATCTTTTTAAATACATATATTAACCAATCAAAATCAATGCTGCCTTATTAGTCAAATTAATGGCTAAGAAGGCTTTGAGCTAAATATCCATCTTTCGTTCTATTTGTCTGGTTTTGTACTATTGGTGACAAGTTTAATGTATTCTTGAAAGTTGAAACTTGATTTGTTGGTAATCAACAATCAATAAACATTCACTTATAGAAAGACCATTGTTAACTAATAACTGTATATGTCATCTCATTTTGATCGAGACAAAGAACCCTATGGCGAGGAAACAGTAAATCTGGTGGATGCCAATGGGCGTAATCTTCTCTGTTATGTTGAACATTCTTTAGAATCTGATGGCACAGTCTATTTACTATTAATGCCCATAAACATCCCGATTGTAATTATCAGTTGGGAAGATGAGGGAGAAGAAGAAACAGAAGCAGTGATGCTAGAAGATGACGCAGAAATTACAGCTATTTTTGCCAATGCCAAAGCTGTGTTAGCAGAACGTAATCTGTACCTGAAACATACAGCTTACACCCTAACTGCTACGGGAGAATTGCCTCCCATCGAAGAAGAACAAATCTTAAGTTTAAATCTAGACGAAGAAGACGAGGAAATAGAATCGGAAGAACTCCAGTTTCTCGCTAGTTTTTATCATTCTGACCAAAAATATTCTGTCTATACTCCTCTTACTCCCTTATTGTTTTTTGCTCGTTATGATGCTAGGGGTGAAATAGAATTAGTTTCCCCAGATGAACAGGGGTTTCAGCCTATCTTAGAAGAGTTACTATTTGAAGAATTTGATGATCGCTAACATTTATCATTTATCATTTAACATTTATCATTAGATGATACTTGTAGCCCTTGTAGCTAAAAATATTTGCAAAGGCTATGATTTATTAGCTAGTTAATTGTTTATGAACACTAAGAAAAAAAAATCAAAACTCCCCTTATTATTTGGTACTTTTGTGATCGCTACAGGAATTGCAGCAGGAATGGGATGGCTATGGTGGAAAGATGCCATATCACCTGTGGCAACCGAAGCAACTGAACCCAGCCAATTTACGGTAGAATCGGGGATGAGTGGGCAACAAATTGGCAATAAATTAGCCCAAGAAGGTCTAATTCAGTCCGCTAAAGCTTGGAAACTCTGGACAAAATGGCAGGCTAAACAAGACGCGACAGGAGGCTTTAAGGCAGGAACTTACATACTTTCTCCTCAAGATTCTTTACCCGAAATTGCTCAACAAATCTGGCGGGGCGAAATTATGCAGACTACCTTTACAATTCCTGAAGGTTGGTCGATTAAGGAAATGGGTGAGTATTTTGAGTCCATTGGCTACTTTAGTGCAGAAAAATTCATCAGCGCAGCTAGGAAGATTCCCTACGATAAGTATCCTTGGTTACCTCAAGATATCCCTCATCTAGAAGGATTTTTGTATCCTGATACCTATAAAATTAGTAGTGATCGCACTAGTGACCCCCAAGCTATTATTGAAGCTATGTTAGATAGCTTTGCCAAAATTGCCCTTCCTGTCTATCAAGAAGCTAATACGGATTACACTTTATTGGAGTGGACAGCCTTAGCTAGTATCGTAGAGAAAGAATCCGTAGTCCAAAAAGAACGTCCTTTAATTGCAGGAGTCTTTACCGCCAGATTACAAAAGGGAATGCGTTTAGAGTCTGACCCCACAGTAGAGTATGGTTTAGGAATCAAACAAACTGCTGATAAACCCCTAACCTATGCCCAAGTAGGAATGCCATCCCCTTATAACACCTACAGAAATTTTGGTTTACCTCCTACTGCCATTGCAGCTCCTGGACTGGCTAGTCTCAAAGCTACTCTTTACCCCCAAAGTACGGAATATTTATTTTTTGTAGCCCGTTACGACGGCACTCATGTATTTAGCAAAACCTTGAGAGAACACGAAGCAGCTACTAGACAAATTCGCCGTGAACGAAATTCTCGCAGATAATTTAACGTTGGGGACTTGCGTGAAGATAAGCTACCATTCAAGGAGGAATAATAGTAACATCCCATTGGGGTAAGTTTTCAGAGGGATGCCAAAATTCTTGAAAGGATTGTAATTCGGAGTCAGGAACTGTAATGCCTTTGTGATCAATATCTTCTATCAAATCAACAGTAGGATGTTTACCTTTCCACGTCATATTAGATGCCCAGTTAATTGCAGTAGAAACGGTATCTAAA
>JASJDB010000188.1 GCA_030065315.1 Xenococcaceae cyanobacterium MO_167.B52
TTAGTTTTAGGTAAGTCTGAAGCTGTAGTGACTAAAACTGAAGTCATTGAGAAGTTATACCAATTTCAAAAAGTACTGCTACAAATCTTTCTTCGCGTTATCCGAAGGTGTATCCTTTAGGACTCCCTTCCCTAAGTCTCTGTGTCAATCATCTGTAGTCAACCTAAATGAAAACGGTATTACACCTTCGGATAACACCAAAGAGCCAACTTTTTAATTTTGCGGAAAATAACGGTTGGCTTCTTGAAAATGTTTGATTAACGTCTTGTTAGGTAATGTACTATGAAGATGGTGCCAAGGTAATATTTGCTCTTGACTCCAATTATGATGAACATAAAAATCTAAGTTGGGAATTTTGCCTCGTAATTGTTTAAAGGCTCTTTTATAACTACCCACAGAATCACCATATTCTCTAGTTAATTGTAGAAGGGATGATAATCTGCGATCGCCTCTAGAAATTAAAGCCTGAATCACTGACCAATTATAGCTTTCAGGACGAAAGTCAATTCCTTTTTTTCTCAGTTGCTTTTCTAAATACTTGAGCCTGGTTTTAGCTTGGGGGTTAACTCCCAACCATTGAAAAGGAGTATGGGATTTGGGAACAAAGGTGCTGCATCCGAGAGTGAGTCGTAAACCTGGTGCAGCTTTTTTTACTGCTTCCATCATAATGATTGTTTGTTCGATATCTTCCATCTCTTCCCCAGGGATTCCAGCCATTCCATAAAACTTAATGGCTTTTAAGCCTCCTGCTTTGGCATTAACCGCAGCTTGGATAATTTCTTCATTGCTGAGTTTCTTGTTGACAATTTTCCTAACTCTTTCTGAGCCACTTTCTACAGCAATAGTAATAGAGCGAGTATCCCTTTTAGCTAGAGTTTGAGCTAGTTTTTCAGTGACGGTATTGGTTCTGACCGAAGCAATACTGAGGCGTACATCCTGATATTGGGGTTGAGATAAATAGTCTAGTAGGGTTTCAAATTCTGGATGTTGAGTAACAGATGCGCCGAGTAACCCCAAGCGGTTAGTAACTTTTAGACCTTTATCAATGGCAGGAATTAAAGATTCTGTTAAAGATGCAGTACGAAAAGGAAGAGTAAGATAACTTGCCAGACAAAAGCGACACATTTCCGGACAACTCCGCACTACTTCGACCATATAGATGTTTTCCCATGCTGCTTTTTCTGTAACTACAGTGGAAGCAGAAAGAGTATTACCTCGATAAGTTTGTTTTTGTACGATTTTGGGGATATCTGGCTCTATAGGTTCAATAGATTTAATTGCACCTTCATTGTCTTCATAAGTAACTTCATACAAACTAGGAATATAAATACCTGGAACTTTTGCTAGATGACGCAATTTGGTATGGCGATTAGCTTGTCTGACTTCCTGATAGGCATCTATAAAACTATCTAATAAGTTTTCTCCATCTCCCAGCAAAATTACATCAAAAAAATCTGCTAGAGGTTCAGGATTGGCGGTTAAAACTGAACCCCCCCCAAATACCAAAGGATGATAATCTTCTCTTGCTTTAGAATGCAGAGGAATAGCAAGAGTTTCTAGAAGATTGAATATATTGATATAGTCCAATTCCCAAGAGACGGAAAATCCTAGTAGTTCAGGACATCTTGGTAAAGGTTCTTGAATATCAGTAAATAAGCGGGTTACATTTACATCAGAACGCATGGCAAATGTAGACCAAACTATCTGGTAACCCAAGCTAGTAATCCCAATAGTGTATTGGTTAGGAAAAGCAAAAATTAAGGGAATGGCGTTATTTTCAGGATTAACAGGGGTAAATAGAAGGCGTTCTTGGTTAAATACTGTCATTTGGTTGAAAAGTAATGAAATTCTAATTACCTGATGTGAGCGAGAAAGCCCTTCTCAATCAGGTCGGGGATGATAGCCCTAAAGGATTCGCTTCGCATCACGAACGAAGCGTACAGCCTAGATAGCTTTAGCTATCCCGAAACATGATATAATACTCAAACTCCAAATAGATAGTATGTACGGTTGTCAGCAAGTTCTAATAAGTCAAGATAAAGACTTAATTAATATATTAACATTCCTATGTGAAGAGTCTCACAAACTCACTAATATGGGAATATATTATGCTAGGCAACTATATTTTAAAGCCAAAAAAGGTATTGGTAAGTTTGATTTAGAAAAAATCTACAAAACCAATAACCACTACAAAATTTTATATTCTCAAGCTGCACAACAAATATTAAGAACTGTAGCCGAATCATTTAAGTCATACTATGGATTGATCAAAGCTTACAAAGAAGGGAAAATAACAGAACATCCAAAACTCCCAAACTACAGAAAAAAAGGAGGATTAGCTACAGTTAGCTATCCTAAACAAGCATTAAAAATAAAAGATAGGTTAATAAGAGTTCCACTAGGCAAGACTTGTAAACGTTGGTTTGGTCCAGACTGCTTGAATGTTCCTATGCCATCTAATCTTGATTTTCAAGATATTAAAGAGTTAAGAATACTCCCTAGAAATAAATGTTTCTATTTTGAATTCGTCTATAAAAAAGAAATAACAAAAGCCAAGCTTAATCCAGATAATGTACTAGGAATTGACCCTGGATTAAACAACTGGTTAACTTGTGTATCTAACGTTAATACTAGCTTTATTGTCGATGGGAAACATATCAAATCAATGAATCGTTGGTACAACAAACAAGTATCAATTATTAAAGAAAATAAACCTCAAGGATTCTGGAACAATAAGTTAGCTGCTATAACCGAAAAACGCAACAGGCAAGTTAAGGATGGAATCAATAAAGCAGCTAGAATAGTAATTAATCATTGCCTAGAAAATAATATTGGCACTGTCATATTTGGGTGGAATAAACGCAATAAAGATTCAATTAATATAGGCAAGAAAAATAATTCTGAGTTCGTCCCCATACCTACAGCACGACTCAAAGACAGAATTGCTCAACTTTGTGAGCAATATAAAATTCAGTTTGTTGAAACTGAAGAGAGTTATACCAGCAAAGCTAGTTTTTTGGATGGTGACTATCTGCCAACTATAGGTGAAAAACCCCAGGATTGGAAGCCAAGTGGAAGAAGAACTAAGCGAGGTTTGTATCGTGTTGGATACGGGCAATGGTATTTGAATGCTGACTGTAATGGTGCAGCAAATATATTGAGAAAAGTAAGCAGAACGCTAGGGTTAGACCTTTGCCGACTGTCTAGGGGTGCTTTGAGTCATCCCCAAAGGATTAGCCTTTGGTCAGCTAATCGGAACAAAAACTCGGAGAGAATCGGCTTTAGCAAGGGGTCGTCGCCTGGGGTTTCCCCAGGCGTTTATGAACCCCGCCATTCTCAAAGTTTCCGCTTAGAATCCCCCAGCGCAGCGTTGCTTTAGCAGGGGGAGTACTCAACTACACTGGATTAAACATGAACTTCTGTAAAATATTCTAATATTTATGTAACGATAAAGCAAAATCACTTATTTTAACCAATGTCATGATTTCTGTATAAAACTTGTCAAGCACAAAAATTCATTAACGCTAGGATGATATATATGATCGAAATTTCAACCATTTGATGCAACAAATATCGCAACATCTCAAATCAGCAGATTTACCAGCAACTGTATTTAACCTAAGTAATGGATTGACCTTAATTCATCAATATTTACCTGCTACTCCTGTGGTAGTTTCAGACATCTGGGTCAAAGCGGGAGCAAGTGCTGAAACCGATAGCTGGTCAGGAATGGCACATTTTTTAGAACATATGATCTTTAAAGGTTCCCCCAAGGTGGGAGTAGGGGAGTTTGATTGGGTCGTTGAGAACCGAGGGGGAATAGCTAATGCAGCAACGAGCCATGATTATGCTCATTTTTATCTCACTACAGCAGCAAATCACTTAAGAGAAACCCTACCTTACTTGGCAGATATTCTACTTCATGCAACCATACCTGACGACGAGTTTATTCGAGAGCGAGATGTGGTCTTAGAAGAAATTCGTTCTAGCTATGACGATCCAGACTGGCTAGCTTTTCAAAGCCTATGTCAAACTCTGTACAATTCCCATCCTTACAAGCGTTCGATTTTGGGAGAGGTAGATTTATTAATGAACCATACACCCAATATGATGCGCTGCTTTCATCGTACCCACTACCAACCAGAAAATACGACCGTGGTTTTGGTAGGAGGAATTGAACAAGAATCTGCTTTGTCTTTGGTTAATGATGTATTTGGAGAATTTAGTGTTCCCTCAGAATGTCCCCCTAATATAGTTAATGCGGAACCGCCTTTAATTGGAATTCGTCGAGAAGAATTGCATCTATCCAGACTGGAACATGGACGGTTATTGATGGGGTGGGTTTGTCCTGGTGCGGAGCATTTGCCAACAGCAATTGGTTTGGACTTATTATCAGTTATTCTGGCTGGGGGTCGTTGTTCTAGATTGATACAGGAGTTACGAGAAGAAAAACAGTTGGTTTTAGATATCTGTAGCGACTTTTCTTTACAGAAAGATTCCAGCTTGTTTACGATTAATGTCTGGCTAGAAGAGAAAAACATGGATACAGTAGAAAAAGCTGTATGTGATCGTCTGTATCAATTACAAACTACCCCGATTACTGAAACTGAATTAAACCGCGCCAAAAAGTTATTGCTCAATGACTACATCTTTTCTACTGAAACCCCTGGACAACTAGCAGGTATCTATGGTTATTACAATACAATTTCTAATGTTGGACAATGCCTACTTTATCCTCAGCTAATTAACAATATATCTCGTACTGAGTTACAACGTATTGCTAATCTATATCTGTCTCCAGAGCGTTATGCTACTGTGAGACTCAAACCTAATTAGAAAGGAATAAATGACCACGAGATCAAATCAAAAATTAACACCGCAGAATCTTCATCGTACAATTTTACCCAATGGTATTACCCTTCTAGTTGTAGAGAATCAAGCTGCGGATTTAGTAGCTTGTCGTTGTTTTTTAAAATTGGCAGGTTCGAGAGTTGAAAGCTCGGAACAGGCTGGAATATCCAATCTGGTAGCATCTGTAATTACCAAAGGAACCCGAAATTTATCCGCTTTAGAAATAGCAGAAACAGTAGAATCTATCGGTGCTAGTGTGGGGGCAGATGCAAGTTCTGACTATTTTCTACTGAGTTTAAAGACTATCTCACAAGATTTTGGGGAAATACTGAAATTATTAGGTGAAATGATCCGATTTCCCACTTTTCCCGCTTCTGAAATAGATTTAGAACAAAAATTAGCCATCCAAAGTATTCGCTCTCAACAAGAACAGCCTTTTAATGTCGCTTTTGGGCAACTTAGGGAAATGATTTATCAAGATCATCCTTATGGTATTTCTGTATTGGGTACAGAAGCAAGTGTTGGCAGTTTAACTCAAGAAGATATCCTAAATTACCATCAATCCTATTTTCGCCCTGATAATCTAATCATTAGTATCTCAGGTCGAATTACAACAGAAACAGCCACTAGTTTAGTGGGAGAAGTCTTTGGAGATTGGCAGATTCCCAATAATATTCTTACTGTGCAATCCTTGCCAGAGTTAAACTCTATTCCCACAGAAAAAGTAATTATTCAAGATACTCAGCAGTCTATTGTCATGTTGGGCTATCTGGGGGCAGAAGTTAAAAGTCTAGATTATCCCGTTCTCAAATTAATTAGTACCTACTTGGGTAATGGTTTATCTAGTCGCCTTTTTGTGGAATTACGAGAAAAAAGAGGATTGGCTTATGATATATCTGCTTTCTACCCGACTCGTTTGCAAGCTGCGCCTTTTATTACTTATATGGGTACTGCTCCCGAAAATACAGAGATTGCGATCGCAGGACTAAAGGAAGAAGTACAACGTTTAACTAAAGAAAAACTAAGTGATAGTGAATTAAAGGGAGCAAAAAATAAAATATTGGGTCAATATGCCCTAGGAAAACAAACTAATAGTGAAATTGCTCAAATATTTGGTTGGTATGAGAGTTTAGGACTGGGAATTGAATTTGATTCTTGCTTCCAAAATGCGATCTCTGGAGTAACTTCGGAGATGATTCTAGAAGTAGCTAACCATTATCTAGCTAACCCCTATATTTCTATTGTTAAACCAGAATAAATTGGGTAATTCTTCTTTGTTAATTAGTTTTAAAAGACAAGGGGGACAAGGGAGATGGGGGAGATGGGGGAGACAAGGGAGAAAAAATTTATTTTAATTTTCCTGAACGGAGAATACTAACAATTAGCCACAAGCCTAAAAGACTAGCAGCAGCGAATAAAATGTTGTTGATTAAAGATAATTGTTGAGTTTGGGCGTTGCTAGAGATCACTGCTCCACCAATGATTAATGAACCCACAACAATACTAAAAGATAAACGATTAGCAGAGTCATCTAAACTACGTCTTAAATTATCTAATTGTTTGAGATTAAGATTCCATTGTAGGGTTTCTGTACCGATACGATCTACTAGTAATTCTAGTTGGCGCGGGGATTGTAAGGATAGGGATTTTAAATCTAAAACCGTTCTTAATAGGGTTGGAATGGGAGTATCACCTATTAGTTGACGACGAAAAATGTCTGTCATTAAAGGTTTGATTTCTGTGAGTAAATTTAGTTCGGGATTAAGTTTACGAGCCACTCCTTCTAAGTTGGCTAAAGTTTTAGCAAATAAACCTAAATTTCGGGGTAGTTTAAGTTTATTTTTGCGGGCTAGTTGTAAGATTTCGTAGAAGACTTCACTAAAATTAATTTGGGACAGACTGAGATTATAGTATTTTCTTAAGATAAGTTCGTAGCTTTTTTCTAATTTAGCTAAGTCAGGAACTCGATCACTTTGAGATAGTTCTAAAGTTAATTGAGAACAACGACTGGCATCCATATCTACAATCGCTAGTAGCATTTCGGTTAATAGTTGCTGAGTACGAGGATCGAGTCTGCCAACAGAACCACAATCAATTAGAGCTACTTTCCCATTGGCAAGATAAAAAATGTTACCAGGATGGGGGTCAGCATGGAAGAATCCATCCACTAACATTTGTTGAAAGAAAGAGCGAAATAATAAGGTTGTAGCCTGTTGACGATTATTTTTGGGAGATGCAGTTTCACTGCTAAGGGGTATGTCTGCATTGAGAATGGGTTCTCCTTCTAACCACTCTAAAACCAACAGTTTTTCAGTGGTTATTTCCCAGTAAATTTGGGGGATAACTAGCTGTTTGGGGTCAATCCAAGTACTTTGGGCTAAGTTAGCACGTAATTGATTAGTATATTCCGCTTCTTTGGTAAAATCTAGTTCTGCTTTGACTGCTTGGGTAAACTCCTCTGCTAGGGAGTTGATATTATAATCTTGTCCAAATTCTGTTAGAGAAACTAAGTCTGCGATCGCTTTAATTAGTTTAATATCTTTATCAACAATGCGATCTATTCCTGGACGTTGGACTTTTAGAGCTACTGTTTGTCCTGTAATTAGAGTAGCACGATGGACTTGGGCGATCGATCCTGCTGCAATGGGTTGGGGTTCAATACCGTTAAATACTTGAGTAATTGGCTGGGATAATTCTTGTCTAATGATGTTTTCGATGTTTTCCCAAGATATAGGGGGCACTTTTGCTTGTAGAGCTGAGAGGGATTTAATGTATTCGGGAGGGAGTAAATCAGGACGAGTACTAAGAAGTTGCCCAATTTTGACATAAAAAGGACCCAATTCAGTGAGAATATTCCGCAGTACCGCAGGAGGAGGTAGTTTGGGCTCATCAGCTTTTCCTCCAATTAATAAGCTTCGCATATAGTCCCAACCATTACTGAGGACTATCTCTAAAATTTCTCTCTGGCGATCGCTTGTTTTAGTTAAGGAAAACACACACTTTTTAGTTAGTTTTTAATACTGCTACATAGTAGCTAATTTCCTAGAAAGATTGAAAAGATAACTTTTTTTCTAATCGTGATTCCCTGCTTGCGTAGCTGGGGATAATTCTACTTACCAATAAAGCTATAATCGTACTGAGATTGTTTAAGGTAACAATGAGGAAACACAACAAAAAATATTGCGATCGCGTATTATAATTTCCGTAACTTAAATCATTACAGAATATATTTCATCATCAAGTAATGGCTGCAAAAGATCTCTTCCATGAAGCTGTCAAAAAAGCACTTCTAAAAGATAATTGGATTATCACAGCAGACCCCCTAAAAATTAAAATTGAAGGTGTCAAGTTAGAGATAGATTTAGCAGCAGAGAAAGTAATAGCAGCCCAAAAAGAAGAACAAAAGATAGCAGTTGAGATTAAAAGCTTTCTCAATACATCAGCAATTACCGATTTTCATGCTGCACTAGGTCAATTTTTAAATTATCGTCTAGCGTTGCAAATGAGCGAATCAGACAGAACACTTTATTTAGCAGTTCCTCTGGACACATTTGAGTCATTTTTTCAAGAAAAATTTACTCAAGAAGCAATCAAGTTTTATCAAGTAAAATTAATAGTTTACGATCCTATTCAAGAGGTAGTTATTCAATGGAAAAACTAGAAAAATATCAATTATTAGTTTGTCAATTATTAAAAAATCATGCCATGTCAGAGAAAAATAATTCAAATTCAGAGATTGAATGTCAGCTTATTTTTGATACTGAACGCGACCATTATCAACTTCTAGATATTGGTTGGGATGGACTCAAGCGAGTTTATAATTGTTTTATTCATGTAGATATCAAAGATAATAAAGTTTGGATCCAGCGCAACATGACCGAGGCTGACTTAGCACAAGATTTAGAAGCAATGGGAATACCCAAAGAAGATATTATTCTTGGGTTGCCTCCCAGTTATAAACGTCCTTACACGGGCTATGGAGTAGCTTAATATTTATAATTGTAAGCTTCAAAAAGATTAGAGACTGATATTTATTTTTAAGGCATCAATAGGCTACAAAAACGTGGCAAAAATATGGGCAAACTTAAAACTGTGATTGACAAATTACTCAAAAATCAAGAACTAGAGCCAAAATATAAAGATCACGCTTTGACAGGAAATTGGAACGGATATAGAGATGTCATTAGTCATTTTTTTTGTCTTTTATGTTTTACAAATGACTAATGACGAATAACCAAGGACTAATTTACTATCAGACAAAAATATCCACCCGATAAGTTGAATATTTACAACAGATGTTTAAATTTAGGGTCTTTACCGATAGATTTAACTACCTTTTTAATGTCTTGGGTATGACTTTTATTAACAACAAGAGTAACTTTACCGTCTCTGACTACTACTACATCTTCTAATCCAATGGTTACAATTACTTCTTCTTCATCGCCAGAATAAAGAACACAATCTTTGGTATCTTGACCAATGTGAGTACCAAACTCTACATTATCTTTATCACCTTTTAAGAGTCTTTCGACTCCGTTCCAGTCTCCTAAATCATCCCAACCAAAGTTAGCAGGTAGGACATAAGCTAATTTGGTTTTTTCCATTAGGGCATAGTCAATACTGAGCTTTTCCAGTTCTGAATAAGCTGATTTACCTTTTTCTAATAGGGGTTTGATTACTTCTGGTGCATGGTTGTTCAATTCATCTAAAACAACTCCTGCTTTAAAGATAAACATCCCACTGTTCCAACTATATTTACCTGTATCAATAAAACTTTGAGCAGTCTCTTTATCAGGTTTTTCGGTAAACCGACTCACTTTATATACGGGCAAGCCTGCAAAATTGCCTTTTTCTTCTGCTTGTTCGATATAACCGTAACCAGTAGCAGGTTGATTGGGTTTAATACCTAAAGTGACGATACAAGGCTCGGCTAAAGCTTGTTGAGTAGCTGCTTTGAGGGTATTTTCATAAGCAGAATTATCCCCAATCCAGTGATCCGCAGGGAAAAATCCTAACACCGCATCTTTGCCATAGCGTTTGGCTACTTCCATCGTTCCCCAAGCTACGGCAGGTGCAGTATCCTTCCCTTCAGGTTCCACTAGTAAATTAGCTTCTGGCAAGTCTGGTAATTGCTCTCTTACTCCATCGGCAATAATCGAGGAAGTAATTACCCAGAGATTTTCCCAGCCTCCTGCTAAGTCTAACAGGCGATCTGCTGTAGCTTGCATTAAACTTCTTCCACTACCATCTAGGCATAAGAATTGTTTGGGTTTTTTAAGACGGCTTACGGGCCAAAAACGCTCTCCCTTTCCACCAGCTAAAATAATTGGAATTAACTTTGTGTTCATTCAGATTACCCCTAGATACTATTTATGAACCAACACTATACTGGCAGGAAATTTTGATTACGTCTGCTATTGAATCAGGAGAGATACTATTTTGATTAAAAAGTTATTTAGAAATTAAATCTAGGGAACAACGGCTTTGCCAGAAGCTTGACGAGAATCGTGGGTACTAAACTTTAAATTGGTTTCTGGATCGATATAAATTGATTCTGCTGCTCCCCAAAATCGCCAAGGAGTAACTTTATAGCCTTTTTCCCAGAGATTGATCAAAGTTTGAGAATTGATAGCATAGGGTTCATTAAGTACTACATTGGGTAATCCCTGATAATGAATGCGTGGTGTTTTTACTGCTTCTTCGATGCTCATTTCGTAATCAACAATATTGCTAATCATCTGCAACACTGTAGTAGGAATTGTGGAACCACCAGGGCTTCCTGTAACTAAAACTAACTTGCCATCTTTAGTAACTATAGTGGGAGACATAGAACTTAGAGGACGTTTTCCTGGTTGAATTTGGTTGGCTTTTCCTTGACGTAAACCAAATTGATTTGGTGCGCCTACTTTACTGGTGAAATCATCCATCTCATTGTTTAGGATAAAACCTGTACCTGGTGCGATGACTCCTGCCCCAAAATAAGAATTGATCGTATAGGTTACTGCTACAGCATTACCTGCTTCATCTACTACAGAATAATGGGTGGTGTTTGTCCCTTCTGTCTCAGTATTCAAATAAACTGAATTGGGATCGATAGCTTCAGTGGTAATTTTGTCTCGTAATTCTTGAGCATAATCTTCTGATAAAAGTTTTTCTGTGGGATTATCGACAAAATTGGGGTCTCCTAAATATTGATTTCGGTCTGAAAAAGCCAGTAACATAGAAGATAAAATATAGTGCAAACTTTCCCCCGTTCTCCATCCCAACTGCTTTAAATCGTAACCAGATAAAATATTGAACATCTGACAAACCGTAGTACCGCCACCAGGAGGAGCAGAAGAGATAACCTGATACCCTCGATAGTTACATTTAACTGGTTCAGATTCTCTGACTTTGTAGTTAACAAAATCTTCTAAACTCAAAATGCCATTATTTTCTTTACTGGCAGCCACAACTTTTTGAGCTATTTCCCCTTGATAAAAAGCTTCTATTCCCTTGTTAGAAATTGCTTGTAAAGTATTAGCTAAATCCGATTGCACTAAAACATCACCAGATTGATACACTTGATCATTTTTCAAAAATATTTCCGCCACATTGGATTGGGATAATCTCCTCTTTCCTGCTTCAAAGATATCTACATCTCCCTGTTGTAGAGTAAAGCCTTCCTTGGCAATTTTGATGGAAGGTGCTAGCACTTGCTCTCTACTCATAGTTCCATATTTAGTGAGAGCATATTCCAAGCCTTTAACCGTACCTGGAACACCCACGGCTAAATAACCTTTAGTACTCAAGCCTTTAATGATATTTCCCTCTTCATCTAGGTACATATCTTCTGTAGCAGCTAAAGGAGCAGTTTCACGAAAATCAATAAAACTTTCCGAACCATCTGCTAAACGAATTACCATAAAACCCCCACCGCCAAGATTGCCACAACAGGGGTAGGTTACAGCTAAAGCATACCCTACTGCTACTGCTGCATCTATGGCGTTACCGCCTGCTCTTAATATTTGCGCTCCTACTTCCGATGCTATATGCTGAGAGCTAACAACCATGCTTTTCCCTTGGGATAAAGTTGAGGCTTTTTGATCGAAAACATTTTTACATTTATCTTTAGGAGCAGATTTACAAACCATCCAACTTTGCCATTTATATTTGTAAGTCAAGGGATGGTAAATACTACCAAAAATCAAAGCATCTAATAGAATAACAACAGATCCTACGCCGAGTATTTTTGCTGCTAAAACCAGCAGCTTTTGTGGCAGTTTCTTTGGAGAAAATTGCTGATTCATCTAGATATTTTTGTAAAAATATTATTAATTATTATTCTATAGTATTTTGTCAGAATTTTTCCTATTAAAGTAATTTTTTTGCAGTTTAAATCAAAAACAATTAATTACTTGTTAAATTTAAATTTATAGTTAAATATAGTAGCAAGGCGCAATAACATCGCAACTGCTAATAGCAAAATAAATGGTAGATAAATCGGGATACATTCGGTAACTCTGGAACTAAATATATAAATAAAAGCTAACCATAAATAATACATTCCTACTGTGTGTAAAATTTTCCAGCCTCTCTCCCCCAAGAAAGTAGCAGTAGTTTTAAAAGAAGTAAAAGCCATAGTAATAATAAAAAAATAACCTAAATTGCCACCATGATCATTAGCTAAATCAGGATCATAAGCCAGAATTGCTAATCCAATAATTGCGATGGCATGAAAAACATGAGATATTGCCATAGAAATTCCAAAATAACGACGATTAGCTCGTAGCCATTTAGCAAATTTACTAGAGTTAAAATGACGCAGAGAAGAAGCAACAAATGCAGCAATAAATAGTATGCAAGAAGTACG
>JASJDB010000189.1 GCA_030065315.1 Xenococcaceae cyanobacterium MO_167.B52
TAACACTTCTAGCCATCAAGAAGTCATTGAAACGGTTATCTACAGCCTAGACGAAGATGATACCGCAATGGTGAATCATACTGATGAAGGTAGTCTCTGGAAGTTTCAGTACGGCAGTGTAGAAGTTTTTGTCCAACTTACAGGGGAAAGTGATGATGATTTATTAACAGTATGGGCGACAGTGCTAAAGTTGCCAGTAACAGATGAACCTGGTTTGATGCGAAGAATTCTAGAAATGAATTGGTCTGGTACTTTTGAAACTTGTTTCAGTGTTCATGATAATACTGTGGTAGTTTCTTCTCAGCGTACTGTCGCAGATATGTCCCCAGGAGAAATTTCTCGGATTATTACTCTGGTTGCTACCATCGCAGATGACAATGATGAACTATTAAAAGAAGAATTTGGCGCAACATAAATCAGATTGAACATTGAACATTGAACATTTATTTATTTGATGGTAATTTCAACCTTTTCAACCAAAACAAAACAATAAATGCTGAATGATAAATGCTCTTGGCGTTTAATTCCTTATCTGGAAGAGTCAGGAGAAGTACAAATGGCAATAGATAGCTGGTTACTGGAGCAACATCGTTTAGGAAAGCATCCTCCCACTTTACGATTTTATACCTGGCAACCAGCAGCTATTTCCTTAGGATATCATCAACAAGATTATCCTGACTATTGGCATAATTTGACTTGGCAAGGAAAGAAAATCGATATTGTGCGACGAGCTACTGGTGGTAGAGCCGTACTCCACCAGGGTGATTTAACCTACAGTGTAGTGACATCTCTTAATTCGACCAATCGTCTCGCAGCTTATAAATATATTTGTCAGTTTTTAATTACAGGAATGCAATCGCTGAACCTAAATCTAGACTATGGCACAGCCACAGAGTACAGCAATAATCATAATTGTTTTGCTAGTGGTACAGGCGCAGACTTGGTTACACTAGAAGGAGTTAAAGCTATTGGTAGCGCGCAACTGCGGAAACGTCGGGCTATTTTGCAACATGGTTCAATAATGCTTGAGCCTAATCTTAAATTGTTTAATCGAGTATTTAACGAACCTTCTGTAGCTCGTCTTTGGGATCTGCTTCCAGAATGTGACCACAAAATTGTTACTATCATTGAAGCTTTGACTAAAGCTGCGATCGATTGTTTTAAAATCAGTTTGATACCCCAGCCTTTATCCCAAAAGGAATGGCAAGATATCTTACCATAAGCCGTAAGTCCCGTCCTCTATTCTGTTAAGAAGAATGAGGGGCGGGGTGTAAGGCTGGCTGGGTCTGTGGTCGAATTGTGAGTTTTTGAGAAAATCTTCTTAATTCCTGGTTGTGTGGTTATAAACTATTATCATGAAGCTAACTTATCGATACAAATTACGACCCACCAAAGAACAAAATGCCATCATGATTGAGTGGCTAAATCTTTGTCGTCGTCAGTACAACTATCGATTGGGTCAGCGATATCAATGGTTCTCAGCTACCAGAACCCCAGTAAATTCTTGTCCTCTTAACATCTCAGTAGTTCCTATAGACAGGATTTATCAAGATATACCTGAATACAGAACTCAAGTTAGAGATGGCAGAAAATTAGGGGAAGATGGACTTCCAATTACCAAAAAAGGAGATAAGCATCCCAACATTGTATGTGGTTATGTCCAATGGCAAACAGTTCAGTTAGGAGACTTAAAAAACACCAAAAAATTATTTCCTGAATACAAAAAGATTTACTCCCAAGTATTGCAGGATGTAATCAAGAGAGTAGAGACAGCATTTGCCAATTTTATGACCCCTGACAAGAATGGCAATCGTTCAGGAAAACCTAAATTCAAAGGCTTACATTATTACAAGTCCTTTACTTATCCTCAATTGAGGAATAAACATATCTCAGATAGTCATGTAGATTTATCTGGAATTGGGCAAGTAGAATTTGTCCAACATCGCCCCATTCCCACTGGATTTATAGTTAAGTTAGGAACAATCAAGCTAGAAGCTGATGGCTGGTATTTGTCCTTAGCTCTAGAAGATAAAACCGTTCCAGTCAAAGAGGATGAAGAAATTTGCCCCACTATCAAAAACAGTATTGGAATTGACGTAGGACTAGAAAGATTCTTAACTTGTGATGATGGAAGTTATATTGAAATACCAAAGTTTTTGAGAAAAGCATCTCAGAGGTTAGCCAGATTACAAAGAGCTAAATCTAAGTTGCCAAACCAAAGCAAGGATAAAAAGAAGTTGTATTCTGCCATAGCCAAACTGCATCAAAAAATCGCCAGACAAAGACAAGATTTTCACTTTGTAGTTGCTTACTGGTTATTCTCAAAAGCTGAAGTAGTTTTCATTGAAGACTTAAAACTTAAAAATTTGATTAGAAGAAACAAGCCCAAACCCAATGGTCAAGGTGTTTTTCTACCCAATCGTCAGGCTCAAAGCTCTGGAATGAACAAATCTTGGTTAGATGCAGGGCATTCGAGCTTTTTTGAGATATTAGAATGGGTAGCTTGGAAACTGGGCAAACGAGTTATCAGAGTTGATCCTTGGGGAACTTCTCAACATTGCTATGCTTGCCTGAACCAAGTGCCAAAATCACTGTCTGAGAGATGGCACTCATGTTCTTGTGGTGCCTCCCTAAATCGGGATGAAAATAGCGGAAAACTTCTGAAATTATTGGGGTTGGGACTTGCCTCAATTGAAACTGCCCCCCAGAGGGAAAGAAGCCCGCTTTCTGTTTCCTTAGAAACGAAAGTCGGGTAGTTCACAGTAGTCACAGTTTACTGAGATACTAATAATTATTGATGGTGGGTTATGTTCCTGGTCAGGGAAGCCCATCTAATGACCCTGTTGAAGTTAATTAAATCGAAAAACATATTATGACCATAGTTAGTCAAGTTATTCTTAAAGCGGATGACGAATTACGCTACCCTAGTAGCGGAGAACTCGAAGGCATTAAAAACTTTTTAACCACTGGTGATCAAAGAGTTCGTATTGCTGAAACTTTAGCAGCCAGCGAAAAGAAAATTGTAGACCGCGCTACTAAAGAATTATTCCGTATGCACCCCGAATATCGTTCCCCAGGAGGCAATGCCTATGGACAAAAACAATACAATCAATGTATTAGAGATTTTGGCTGGTATTTACGTCTAGTTACCTACGGAATTTTAGCAGGGGACAAAGAGCCTATCGAAAAAATTGGTTTAATTGGAGTCAAAGAGATGTATAACTCTCTTGGTGTTCCTGTACCTGGAATGGTTGATAGTATCCGTTGCCTAAGAGATGCTGCTGTGGCTCTTCTTTCTAAGCAGGATGCAGAGGAGGCTACTCCCTATTTCGATTACATCATTCAATCTATGTCTTAGAGATTCTATTTAAACCAAAAATAAAAGTTAAACATTTTAACAAATGTCTATTGGTCAGTTGGTCTCAAACTAGCTGACCAATTATTTTATTTGATTGCTTTAAGCTCGCTTTTTTTTTGCTCAAAATTGCATACCCTGTTTTTCTCCAGCAATAGAAATTATCCCAAATACGATTAAGAAACTACGCATTAATTCATCTCTATAACTAAGAGATAGTAAAGTTTGTGCGAGTGTGGATCGTACCTGGTTTATTCCTCATTCTTGTACTAATTAGCCTGTAAGGCATTTTTTATTAGGAATAGACCTATCTATTATTTGTCAATATCTTAATCTTCCAAGACAAAGTACCATACCAGAGAACAGGAGTAATTAAAATGCAATTACGTTTTTTAGGTCAATCTTATTCTAAGCCCCATAATCAAGTACTCCCAAGTAGCACTAATGAGTCAAAAAGTCATTTACCAGGACAAAGGAATGTTGCTTTGCGTCCTATCAAAAGTTTTAAGGCGGACTGGGGAGTGAGAAAATATCGTGGTATTAATTATGTTGAATTACGCTTTTTAGGTCAATATTAAGATCAATTACCATTCTTTTGTACCAGACGAATTGCTTTACGGCGTGTTTCAATTATTTCCCCAATTTCTCTCGATAAACGGGGAATACTGTCGATAACAGCCTGTATTGTTTCAATTTTAAGGATCAGAACTTCTAAATCTTCAATTGCAGTAACAGAAATAGAGCTACATCCTTCTGCGATTAACGACATTTCTCCAAAAAATTCTCCACGGGATAAACAAGCAATTTCTTGATCTTGTCCTTGATTATTTTTAATGGCAACTCTAGCTTGTCCAGCAATTATTAAATATAATCCTAGGGATTTTTTTCCTTGACTAATTGGAATTTCTCCTGCACCGTAATGATTGATTGTGGCATCTTGAGCCAGCTTTCTAATATATTCTCGTTCAATACCAATAAAACTGGGAAAGGTACTGAGGTAATTAACAAATTGCTCGAATCTTTCATCTGGTTGGGACTTAACTGGTGGTTGATGATACAGAGTACGAATAGGAAAAGGAATATTTAACCCATTTCTGTTAGCAGCATACCAAATACGGGTTATAAACTCATCCCTAATTTGAGGGACTTTATCATAATCAGATAAAAAAAGTTTCACCTGATAATCAATAGAAAAATCATTATAGTTAATAGTTTGAATTATTGGCTCTGGTTTATCAAGAACTCCTTTAGTATTCAGAGCTAGTTCTTTGAGAATTCGTTTGACTTTATTTGGTGGATCATCATAAGAAAAACCAATATAGATTGGTTCAATATGTAGTTTGTGAGGACGGCGATAATTACGTAAAACTTCTTTTGCTAAAATACCGTTAGGAATTACTAACAATTCTAATTCTCTAGTTAGTAAATGAACAGAACGCCAGTTAATTTCAACTACTTTTCCTTTAATCTCCCCGACTTCTAGCCAATCCCCTAAACCAAAAGGTTTTTCAAACAATAAAGCTATTCCTGAACAAAGATTACCTAGAGTATCTTGTAAGGCTAAACCAAGCACAATAGAACTTACTCCTAAAGCCGTAATCAAGCCTCCTAAATCTGCTTCCCAAACCACCGAAAGAACAATTGCTGTTCCAATAAGAATCAAAAAGAAACGAATTAGATCACGAAATAGCCTAGGAATATTAGATTGCCAGCCCCCAATTTTTGTCGAACCAAAAAGTAATTCATTTAGTAGAGAAAGTAAGGCGTGAATAGTAAAAACACCCACTAATGTTTCTACAATTTGAATTAATTGTTTATCACTAGAAAAGCCTAGTATTCTGGTTAGTAAAATAAATATGGCTAAAGTAGGCAAAACTAAGTTACGAATAATCTCTACTGTAGCGACTAAAGAAATATGACGTTTTTTTAACCAAACAATTATTTCACTTAAAACTACTATTGACAAGGGAAAAATTACAATTAAAATTAATCCCCAAATAAAAGATTCTTGTTGCCAAAAAGCTTGCTGCATAAATTATTTACTATCATATGTTATTTTTATTGTTGTTAGTTCTTTTAAAGAACAATTGACCAAATAGCCACTTTACCCTTACCAGGAATTTCTACATCAGAAATAGACTTAAATTCATAAAGATCGACTAAACAACTATAAACAGCCTCGGTAACGTGAATTTCATTTCCCACCCCTTCCATTTGCAACTGATGGGCAATATTCACTGTATCTCCCCAAAGATCGTAAATAAATTTACTTCGTCCTACAATACCTGCAATAACTTCTCCTGAATTAATGCCAATACGAATTTTAAGCTGAGTTTTCTGTTCTCCTAGTGCTTTTTTAAGTGTTTCACTAGAAGTAATTTCCCGATTAAACGAATGCAAAATACGAACCATATTGATCGCAAAATCAACTACTCTTTTAGTATGATCGATACGAGGTACAGATAAACCACTAACCGCCATATAACCGCTACCAAGAGTTTTAACTTTTTCTACTCCATAACGTTCGGCAGCTTCATCAAAAGCATTAATCAAATCATTAAGAAAGTTTACTGTTTCATTAGGACTCCAGCTACTAGATAATTCATTGAATCCAGGTAAGTCAGCAAATAAAACCGTTACATTTGAAAAACTATCGGCAATACTTTGTTCTCCATCTTTGAGTCTTTTTGCCACTGGTTCTGGCAAAATATTTAAGAGCAAATTTTCGTTTTCTAGATTCTTTTTTTTGATTAATAGTTGTTGATTGTGAAGATTATCAAGCATTTCATTAAAGGAATTTGCTAGTTGACGAAATTCATCTTTGGCTTTTACCTGAATTTTAAAATTAGTTTGTCCTCCTCCCACTTTCTTAAAACCATCCATTAAAGTGTTAATAGGACGGACAAAATAGTGAGCAAAGATAACAGCGATCGCTGTTACAATTAAAACAATGATAGTTGTATAAATAAGTACTTGTTTTTGGAAAGCAATAATAGGAGCAAAAGCTTCACTCATATCCATTTGAGCTACAATTGCCCAGTCTAAACCATAAAGATTCAAAGGACGAAAAGAACTCAGAGTCATTACCCCTCGATAGTCTTTCTCCAAATCTATTCCGATTTCTCCAGCTAAAGCTTTTTTAGTGGCAGTGGTATTGATTTTTTGATTTAGGATAGAAGTCCCTAATTTTTCAATTTGATTTAGCTCTCTTTCTGGTGTGCCACGAGCTTTTAGGGTGTTAAGATATTTGTCCGCATCTTCTACTAGAAACCGAGAAATACTACGCATTCCTCGATCCGAACCTACTAAATAAGTTTCTCCAGTCTTACCCAAACCACTATTTTCCCAATTTTGATTCCCCGTCATTATTTTATTAATCTGATCAATAGAGATTTGAAAAGCTAAAATCCCTATAAGCTCGAAATTATTATAAATGGGAGTTGCAAGAAAAGCAGCAGGTTTAGCATAAGAAGCACGATAAGTCTCAAAATCACCTACTGCCACAAAACCAGGATCAGGACTTTTTTGAATTTCCCTAACTACATCCCCCAGGCTAGTAGTAGTGTAGGGTCCATAATAGATATTAGTAGCAAAATCAGTTTGTTTTTCTACGCTGTAGACAATATCTCCTGTATCAATATCAATCAGAAACATATCATAATAGCCAAATACATCAATCAATTTGAGGTATATAGACTGAATTTCTCCATGAAGCTTACTATATTTAGTACCATCTAAAGATTTCTTAAAAAAATGTTTTTCCCCTATGGGATGAGGATTATTTGCTAAGTAATGATATTGCAAGTAGCGAGACTTATTTTCACCAGGTAAATAGGAAAATAATAATGGCTTTCCCTCCACATTTTCGCTTAGTCTTGGTAAAAATTTCTCCTGATAAAAGGCTGTTAATTTACTATTCCACTCTGGTTTAAAAGACTGTTTTTCTAGTTCTCGATAAGCTTCTTTAAACCCTTTCATAGATTCAACTACGGTAGGTAATTGACCAATAGTTTCAACTTGAGCTCGTAAATCTTTAAAATAAGTTTCAATCTGATAAGCTTTTGACTCTCTAAGACTGATTAACTGGTTAAAAATATTATCATTCAACATTCTCTGAGCATTACTGTAACCAAGATATGTGATCGCAATAATCGAGCTAATACAAACTGTCAAAAGTATTAGCATTAGCTTTGACTGAATGCTCAACTTTCTAATCAAATTATTATTCCCAAGACTTTATTCAATAGTTCGACTGTAACAAAAATAGGGTGAGTGTCTGGTAGTTCACTTATAAAATAGCAAGATAAATTGACCCTGATGAGGTCTTCGGAGTTCACAAACAAGAGGGTAATGGAGTATAGGGCTATTGTATTGACAACTATGGTTCGGAAGATGATAGCATTACATAGTTAACTTAACAAAACTTAAAGGGAGTGTTTGATCTTGCCCCATACTATTGTTACTGAAACCTGTGAAGGAATTGCAGATTGTGTGAATGCTTGTCCAGTGGCTTGTATTCATCCAGGACCAGGAAAAAATACAAAAGGCACTGATTGGTATTGGATCGATTTTAATACTTGTATTGACTGTGGCATATGTTTGGAAGTATGCCCTGTCGAGGGAGCTATCGTAGCAGAAGAAAGACCCGACTTACAAAAAACACCTCAATGATCAACAATTGATCATCGATAATGAGTAATTCATAATTATCCATTGATTATCTAAGATCATTGATCATTACTAATTTCTAAGATAACAAAATTAAATTGTAATACCAAAGTAAAATAATACAAAAATACTATTACCTGTATTAAGTATTTCGTGAAGTTCTCCCACTTCGATTACAACACAAGTTCTTTTTTGGCAAACATCACCAAGGTGTACCTCATAAGTAGGAGAAACGCTATATTCTACAAATTAAATTGGCTCTAGGTTGCTGCTTTAGCTGGATTTTGCTTACCACCTATTTTACTACTAGAAGATTTATAACTAGGTACTTCTTCCATAGGAACAAACTCAATATTGTTGAACAATGTAGTCACAAAAGCAAATAATAAAAAAGGTAAAGACAATACTAAAACAATCCCTACCGTAGCTAAAGCATAGATTTGGCGAGTACTACTCCATAAGGCGAGAGTAGTAGCTAAACTGATAAAAATTACGATCAGCCAAACAATAATTTGAAGATAAATATCACCAAATGTTAGTGTACATATCATTTTATACTTAGGCTGTTCATTATCCATACAATAGTTCTCCTTTATCTGGTTGTTATTTATTTAGCCTATCTAAAATAATGAGGTAGGTAATATTGTCTAAATATTTTTCACAGACTTGCAACATCTGTTTACACAGTAATTAGGGAGATATACTCTTAAATCATTATTGTTAATCTTCGGTAACAGGTCTTACGAAAGCTATAAGTCAATAAACTAAATCAAAATATCTATTTAAGCCTTGGTTGCAATAAAAATTTCTATGTTTTATAATTGTATTATTCTTGGATAGACCAAGAATTTAATTTACAGCAAGGAGTTTGCTGAAATGGAACAAAAATATTTATATGATTTTTTGATCTTTATCGGAAGGTTTCAACCATTTCATAAAGGTCACGAGTTTGTTGTTAAAAACGCTCTCGAACAAGGAAAATTTCTGATTCTCTTTTGTGGTTCAGCCCATCAACCTCGCTCTCTGCGTAATCCTTGGTTAGTAGAGGAAAGAGAGCAGATGATCCGTAGTTGTTTTGACTCAGAACAAAACAAAAGAATCGTTATTAACCCTCTAATAGATGTACTTTACAACGATGAGTTGTGGGTAAGAAACGTTCAACAAACTGTAGCAGGAGTAGTTACTTCTTATTATTCCTCACCTCATCTTCAACCGAAAATCGGTCTAATTGGTCACGCCAAAGATCACTCTTCTTACTACTTAAAGCTCTTTCCTCAGTGGTCTTCAGTTCAGGTTGACAACTATCAAAATATTAGTTCAACTGAGATTCGCCAAGATTTATTTGCTAGTCCAGATAAGTCTAAAATTAATAACTTATCTCTGCTTCCCAAACAAGTAGTGGGGTTTCTAGAAGGATTTTCCCAAACTCCTGATTTTGCTTATCTACAAGAAGAATATAAGTTTATCAAAAAATATCAAAAAGGTTGGGAATCGTCACCTTATCCTCCTACTTTTGTCACTGTCGATACAGTAGTTGTTCAATCAGGACATATTTTGTTAGTAGAACGGAAAGCTCGTCCAGGAAAAGGACAATGGGCTTTACCTGGGGGTTTTATTCGTCAAGAAGAAACTCTGATTAAAGCTTGTTTACGAGAATTACGAGAAGAAACCAAACTGAAAGTGCCTGAACCAGTATTACAGGGTTCAATTGTTGCTCAAGCAGTATTTGATGAACCCTATCGCTCATCACGGGGACGAACCATTACTCATGCTTTTTATCTGGAATTAAAACCAGATACTAAACTACCTAAAGTTAAAGGTAGTGATGATGCCAAGAAGGCGTTTTGGTTACCTCTAAACCAACTTGAATCAACT
Source organism: Xenococcaceae cyanobacterium MO_167.B52 (assembly GCA_030065315.1). Classification (GTDB taxonomy): domain Bacteria; phylum Cyanobacteriota; class Cyanobacteriia; order Cyanobacteriales; family Xenococcaceae; genus JASJCP01. The sequence goes on from JASJDB010000189.1 coordinate 9,899, forward strand.
CAATTGTTTGAAGATCATTACTTTATCATTCAGAAATTTTTAGGTATTGCTTAATGTTAGTTATGAGTTCGCCCTAAAGGATACACCTTCGGATAGAATTCGGAGTTCGGAATTCGGAGTCCTAAAGGATATGACCTTCGGTAGTCGCTGACGTGGACGGAGTTAGTAGTTAGTAGTTAGTGGTTAATTACTCCCTAGCACCCGAAGCTCCCTAGCACACCCGATTCCTCTGCTTATCTTATACGCATTTCATTTTTGAATCCTTATGTGCTTGCAAAGCTTTACCCGAAGGGGCAGCAGTATCCTTTTGGACTTACTTTAGGAAGAGGTAGAACTTCTGACTTCTGACTTCGGTGAAGTAGCAATTTTACCTAGAAATGGTAATAGCGGATAGACCGCTTCAATAGTTCATTAATTAACAACGAAGGATTTTCGTGATGTACACAAATTTAATTTTAAGCGCAGATTCCTATAAGGCTTCTCACTACTTACAATATCCACCTCAAACTAGTCATGTTTCTAGTTATATTGAATCCCGTGGTGGAGATTATGACCAATTGATCTTTTTTGGGTTACAAGCTTTTCTAAAGCAATATCTTACTAAGCCTTTAACCCAAGAGCATATAGAACAAGCAGGAGAAATTATTACTGCTCATGGTTTACCTTTTAACCGTCAAGGCTGGGAATATATTTTGCAAGAACATAATGGTTATTTACCTTTAGCTATTGAAGCCGTTCCCGAAGGAACTGTAATTCCTACTCATAATGTTTTAGTACAAGTAGTCAATACTGACCCTCAATGTTTTTGGCTTACTAGCTATATTGAAACAGCTTTACTCAGAGGAATTTGGTATCCGACTACTGTAGCTACCTTATCTTGGCAGATTAAACAAATAATTACTCAGGCTTTAGCTAAGACTGCGGATAACTTAGATAGCTTACCTTTTAAGTTACATGATTTTGGAGCTAGGGGAACTAGCTCTTATGAAACTGCTGCTCTTGGTGGTGCTGCTCATCTGGTTAATTTTTTAGGAACTGATACCCTAGCAAGTCTGCTAGCAGTTAGAAACTATTACCATGAGCCGATGGCTGGATTCTCAATTCCTGCTGCGGAACATTCTACTATTACTAGCTGGGGACAAGAGCGAGAAACTGAAGCTTATGAAAATATGCTTAAGCAATTCGCTGGTGAAGGAAAATTAGTAGCGGTTGTGAGTGATTCTTATAATTTATGGCACGCTATTGCTGAAATTTGGGGAAACAAACTCAAAGAGCAAGTTATTAACAATGGAGGAACAATCGTGATTCGCCCTGATAGCGGGAATCCCGTTGATGTCGTTTGCCAAACTATTGAGATGTTGATGGAAAAATTCGGTTACTCAGTCAATAGCAAAGGTTATCGTCAATTACCCGACTATCTGCGAGTGATTCAAGGAGATGGGATTGCTCTTGATAGTATTGGTTTAATTGTGGAAGCAATGACGCAGCGAGGTTTGAGTGCTGAAAATATTGCTTTTGGGATGGGAGGAGGACTCTTACAAAAAGTGAACCGAGATAGCTTGAAATTTGCCATGAAAGCTTCTGCTGTCAAAGTCAATAATGTTTGGTGTGATGTTTTTAAAGCTCCCATTACTGATTTTGGGAAGACTTCTAAAAAAGGACGTTTAGCATTAATCAAAAACCAACAAAATGACTATCAAACTGTACGAATCGAAGAACTAGGAAATAATACTAATCAACTCCGTACTGTGTTTGAAAATGGTCAATTATTAATTGATGATTCTTTTGAAACAATACGTTCTCGTGCAGCACAAAGTAAGTAATGAAGAAGATACTGACATTACAAAAAAATTCAACTATAACAGAGAAAATACACATCTGTATTAAGTCTCTTATTACTTTTAAGAATTGATATATAACCTTTCTCAAATAAGTGAGGTACAGTCAATGAACAATGAACAATGCCCTAAAGGATACCGCTTCGCATAAACAATGAACGAAAACCAAGATATTAGTTGTATTTCATTAAAATGAAAACCGCTATAAACAAGCAATTACTAGGACTGATTGCCAATAATACTATTAATTGTGTCAAATAGTTCTTGTTCATCACAAGGTTTAATTAAATAAGCTGCTGCACCTAATTGTAAGGCTAGTTTGCGATGCTTATCGCTGTCTCTGGAAGTAAGAATAATTACAGGAGTATCCCGAAGATGTTGATTTTGGCGTAGTGCTTTCAAAAACTGGAAGCCATTCATCATCGGCATTTCTAAATCACAAACTACAAGATTCACTTCTCCAGACTTTTGCAACTGTTCTAAAGCATTTAAGCCATTTTCTGCTTGAATTACAGTGTCACTTACTTTTTCTAGAGACATGGCAATACTTTTTCTTAAGCTCGAAGAATCATCTACTACTAATAAAGTTTTAGCTAAATTTGAGCTATCTAAAAGTAATTGATCTGTTGTATTTCCTGGAAGTTGTTTTGGTTTAGAATCAGCTAAATAAGCATTTTGGCTAATAGCCGATGGACCATTTTGACTGTGGTGTAATAGTACATTTCCATCAATAACTAGGGTTAAACTACTATCCTTAAGAAAGCTACATCCATATACATATTTAGGTGGTGCGATCGCGCTACCTAAAGGTCTAATTACTAACTCTTGTTCTCCTAGAATTTTATCTACTTCTAATCCTACTAAACCTCCTTGGCGACGTAATAGTAAGATAGGATTATTATTGTTAATATCTGATTCATTTATATTTCTAGTTCTACCCAGAATAGTACGAGGATATTCGATCAAATCAGCTAATTTTCTGACAGGAATAGTTTGAACTTCTGAGTTTGTCTCCCAATGGAGTACTTTATGTCCTTCAAAAACTCGAATTTGATTAGAAATTGGTACAACTATTTT
>JASJDB010000190.1 GCA_030065315.1 Xenococcaceae cyanobacterium MO_167.B52
AATACCTAGTCCAGCAATACCAATGACATCTTCAATAGGATTGTAGTCGGTAACGACATTAGGTGCGCTGGGAGTTTCTGCCACAGCAATCCAAAACTGGTCTGCACCAGCACCACCAGTAAGACTATTGTCCCCACCAGAGCCAGCAAAAAAGCGAGACAGCGCGGTCTTGGGAAGCCAGTCCGTTGCGGAGGTCCCCTCCGTTGTAGGAACTGGCGTGGTTTCCCCCACTCGCTGTTGTCTCAAGAAGCGATCGCTACCTGAACCAGCGATAAAGCGATCGCGCTTGATTATGTTTTTGAAATGCTTATACAGTAAGCGTTTCAAGCTATATTGCCTCTGGTGACAGCTTCGCTGATACTGTTGGCGAATATGCTACAGGTAATCTTACACAAAGTATTATCAAAGGCTAAAGTTAAGATTTTTCGTTTTTGTAGCACTACTAATTTCAGTAAAGATTACTTGGTTGAGTCGATGGAGGTTATTAAGCCTCGCACCTCTCAGTTAAATCTGGACGTGAAACTTTCGTCTCATCCAGCTTCCGACTAACTGATTTGCTCATGTGGATATAATCGTGGCATGATTTATGAACCGCTAATAAATTGTTAGCTTTCCAATTTTTGTGATTCCCATCGATATGGTGGAGATGTACTCTTTCTCCCTCGATAAGTTTTAACCTACAATATCCACAATGGTGATGCTGTTTGTTTAATGTTTTGGCGGTAGCTCCATCGTATAGTTTAGAGTTTCTCTTACTCCAGTAAACGAGGTCGCCGTTAAAAGGTGAGTAATCCCCTTTTACCATCACAAATTTGTTTTCTGCGTAAGGTATTTTTGGAAAAGCTTTTAGGCATAAGTTATCTACTTGATGTCTATTCAATTTCTTTTCTTTACTAAAGACCTTATTAGCTCTGTGATTCATAAACCAGAGGTTATATTTACCATCAAGTTGGCAGTATTTGTGATAGTTTCGCCATCCTCTGACAAGAGGGGCTAATTTAATAGCCTTTTCTTTAGCACCATAATTTGAGCAGTTGACCACTTTTTTGACTTTTTGACGAAAAGCTCGAAAATTATCCTCTGATGGGAAACATCTGAATTTTCCGTTGGCTTGAACTTTAAAATGCCAGCCGAGAAAATCAAATCCATGTGTCGAAGAAACTAGCCTTGTCTTTGATTGCTTAATGTTTAGTCCTCTTTGTGCGAGAAATTCGTTGATTTTTGCTAGTATTTCGTCAGCATTATCATTAGGTTTTAAGATGAATACCATGTCATCAGCATATCGAACTGATTTATGAATTTTCTCTATTCCATCTAATGCTATGTTTGCCAATAATGGGCTACACACACCACCTTGGGGTGTTCCTTGTTCTGGGAACTCAGGGTTAATTCCTGCTTTCAAGCAACGCCAAATGCCTTGTTTAATTGCTTGGGGAGCAATCACTTTGGTCATTAGGGTTTTGTGGTTTATTCTATCGAAACATTTTTCTATGTCTAGCTCAAGGATTCGTTTGTTTATACCGTTATGGTTAGATTGTAAATTGGTATAGAGGTATTTTTGTGCGTCATGTGTTGACCGTCCACATCTAAATCCGTAGCTTCTGGCATGGAATAATGCTTCATGGGCTGGTTCAATGGCGTATTTAATTAAACACTGCCATGCTCTATCAGCTATGGTTGGAACTTTGAGGATTCTTTTCGTACCATCTTTTTTTGGTATTGGTATTTCTCTTAGTCCTTGGTGTTTCCAATTAGCTGCTAACTTGGCAAGAGTTCCTTCGAGTTCAAACCTTTCTTTGAATGAAAGGCTCTTTTTGCCATCTATGCCCGCCGTTTTCTTGCCCTGATTTAATTGACTAACTTGACGAATAGCAAGTAATCTAGCACTCCTTGACTTGAGAATAAGCTTTTGCAGATTTAAGGCTTTTTTCTGGTCACCTTCTCTAATAGCTTTCCATACTCGTTTTTGTAGGCGGAAAAGATTTTTTCTTAGTTTATGCCAAGGTAAATTTTTCCAATGTTCACTATGATTATTTTTCATGTGTCTAACCAAGCTCTACATTAATTCGTATGTTCTGTTAGCCTCGAAGGAATTACCCTTCGTCCTACCCCACGTCAGGAATTGTGATGCTCGTCCATCCTACTTTCGGTTTTCGACCTTTTCCTTAGACCTGTACGTGGTTTTTTCTCGTTCCGATAAAAAGATTGTTTTGGTAGTTTAGGGCAGACCAATTCACCTACCACCATCTCAGAGATTGTAAATATCTGGCGAAGAACTTTACGAGATTATAGATGGTCAAGTCAGCATTGTTTTGTTCAGATTGCTGCTTTACTGTAAGATGCTTTTCTAGGTCTTATTTACCCGTGCTACCTCCCCATTAGCGCTTCTTGTGGCTAATCTGTTTCACCTCTGATTACGCCCTGATACCAGCTTCAGCCTCCGAAATTCCGAGTTCGGTCACTGTGGTCAGATAGGGAGTCACTTTTCTCCTAAAGGGTAGGACTTTCACCTACATCCTTTTATCAGTTATTCATTTATCTAGGTACTTTTCTAAATGAACTCTAGTCATACCCTTCTAGTCGCTAGAAGCTCTTACTAGAAACGAGTCGCACTCGCCAACAGTATCTTCGCTAGTTTTCCCCCAATTTGGTTTCGAATAGTAATGTGGCAATCTGGAACTCAAATTTGACAACATAGCGATCGCGTTGAGTTATTCGAGGTGCTTGTCAAAAAACTCCAATAGTTCGCGTTGCGCATCCTCGCATTCTGGCACTTCTCGGACCAGGTTCTGCATGTAGTCGGCGTGGGTCTGCCCGTCGTAGACGTGGAGATTCGCATCCACACCGGCCTTGCGCAGAGCACGATGCATCCGGACTGTATCGCTGAGGAGCAGATCGCGCGTGCCGGAAATCAGTATCGTCGGAGGAAAGCCCTGCAAATCCCCGTTAACCGGCGACAGAAGAGGGGTCGAAGGATCTGCGTCGCCGATATAGAGATCGAAGCAGCCCGCAACCATTCCTTTTCGAGGGCCCAAAGGATCAAGTCCGACCATTGTGTGCCACGTATCAGAAATGTTCTCTAGGTCTGTGGCCGGCGTGCCGGCGAAGACGGCACCCGGCAGCGACTCGCCAAGCTCCTTCAGCTTGAGGGTTGTCGCAAGAGCGATATTCCCACCGGCGGAGGTGCCAAAGAGAGCGGTCTGTAACGCGTCCTGGTCCTTCATCACTTCCCGCCACACGGCAACAGTATCTTCTACTGCGGCCGGGAAGGGGTGGAGGGGAGGGCGGCGATAATCGACTGATATCACCTTGACCCCAAGGCCGGACGCGACCCATACCGCCTCGCGCAGGGCGGAGTCACCGCCGCCGAATACCCAGGCTCCGCCGTGTGTGTGGACAAAGACGCGATCCGCGAAGCGTTTGTTGATCTTCTTCGGCGTTACGAGATAGGTCCGGACACCGGCGGTCTCCCGAACTTCGTATGTCACGCCATTGTGTTTGGCGCTTTGACGGCCAAGTTCATCTCCCGCTTCATCAAAAAGGTTTTGGAGCTTAATCCATCCCTCCGTTGTTTCGGGCGCTGGAATAATCGGAGGGATCTGCCGCTCTTTGACCACCTCCAGCATTTGCGGGGAAAGGCCGGCAGGTGCAGGGACCGTGCGCTCACCCAGCGTCGTGACACCCGGTAATAATGGTGGAAGTTCTTGGGGAAAGCCAGCCGAACTCGCGATAATAGCTAGCGCAAACACAAGACTGATAAGGATTAAGCCCTTTCTCATGATGTTATCCTATTGGTTGAATCATTCAGCTGCTTTTAGTTCTAGCCGAATTATACGGAAACTTTCTGGATATCCATCTTGTAGGAGATAAATTTGAGAACTTTTCCGTATATCTACCTAATATATAATGATATTAAGAAACTTTCGGGATATAATTCCATAGTTCGGTTAGTTAATGTACAGGTAAGTACTTAGACAAAATTAATTGTATATTCTTTACCAAAGTTTTTGAGAATATTTTCCACAGCATTTACTAAAGTAGAATCAGGGCTGTTTCATTCTTGGTTAAGGTAGAGCTGACAATTCCGAAAAAGACTAAAAGGCTGAATTACAGAGCGCTAAAGGCATATAATCTGATGAAAATGCTCTGACCAACCAGCAAAACCCAGAATGAGAACCGAAATCTTCGACATAATTCAAAGTTTCTTCATCAGATTTAGTCAAGAATTCCGCTCCAGAAATTTAGAAGCCTTTGAAATAATCATGGCATTAGCCCTAAAGGATTCCCTAAAGGGTACACCTTCGGATAAGCTTCGCGTCCAATTAGCCATGCCTACGGCTGTTATAATCCTAAGCAGTGGGCAGATTATCTGGGTATTCAACCTCAAAAAATCTATGGGTAAATCTCAAAATGGAGTTTATATAGACTTAAAAAAGTTCTCCTCAAAATGATGGTCTCTCAAGCAGCCGAAGAAATAAAACACATCAAAAAAAAAGTGCAGCTAGTCAATCAAGAGCTAGTATTACTTTGGCAGTAGACGATAGTGTAATTGACAGGGTAGGAAAACGACTACGTTACACCTGGAGTTGGTATAGCGGGCGTTGGAACAAAGTAGTAAAAGGACAAAATTTATTAGGAATAGTACTAACAATTAACGGTAAACCTATACCAATCCATTTATTATTTTGCTCTAAACAAGGTTGTAAAAATACTGACAAACCAAGTTTATTGCTCTCCATGTTAACCAAATTAAAAGAAGAGTTTGCCAAGCATGATATGGATATTACAACTATTCCTATCACTATGGACTCCTGGTATGTTTCTGAGCCTCTTAAACAAAAATTACATGAACTTGGGTTTACTAACATTGTGGTGGTCGGTAAAAGCAATTATGTTTTTAATGATGGGTCAGTTAAAAAAACAGCATCTCAATGGAAAAAAGAGATTGAATATGATTCTACCAACTGGGGAATTGATGTTCCTTCCCAACGTAAAACCCTGACCAACTCCACTTTCGGCAGAGTTAATCTGTTATTTTTTCGCCAAAGTACCACTCGTGCCTTCTACTTAATGGATTTCAGCAGTAATTCTTTGCGTAGCGTTCAAATGTGGCGTATTTGGTTGGCTCATAATCTTATTGAACAGTTTTGGAAAATCTTGAAATCAGTGTTAGCTATCGGCTTAATGCGACTTCGGGGAGATGGTCTCTACACGGGCTTATTGATTAAGATTATGGCTTATTTATGGTTAACTTCGCTCCAAAATCATTCTCGGTTGCGTCATCTTTTTTTAACTCAGATTACGCGTCAATTAAGGCGTGAATCTGATTTATTCACTTTACTAACTGAGCATTTTCATCTTGAGTTTCTGGGTATTCCAGCTATTTCCTAGCCTCTAGCTTCTTTCGGAATTGTCAGTCTTTGTCCAAATATTTTTCATATGCTAGTTTTGGGATTTCACGATATCTAGAATTTTGGGATGTTCCAATCTAGGTGACAAAATCAAAGCAGAATTAATATTTCTGGGGAATAAAATGCTTACCTTAACTAAATTAATTGAGACAAGATCAAGGTTTGCATCACTAAGATAAACAGTAATCAAGGGATTTTCTAAGAGCTTTCTTAATTTTTTGTCTCAGATTAAACTGCAAACTGTCATATTCAAATTATTACACTGAAATGGGTAGTCTCAGACTGGTCATATTTGTAGTACGTCTATTCTAGTGTTCTGTCAATTTTGAAATGATGGGTTCAGACAAGACAAGGGAGACAAGGGGAAAAGGCAGACAAGGGAGAAATTTTAATGACACTTATCCATCAAAACAATCTTGACGTACTACTAGCTCAGATAAGTGCAAGGGAGTTTCACCAATTTTAGGGGGCGAAAACCCCTAAACCTAACTTAGAGAATATCGATCTGGAATGAGGATGTTATGATCTACACAAGTTGACTCTCCTAAGTTCGTTAGTATTTGAGCTATTTAGATAAAGTTCGGCACTTTATTTAGTCCTCATTCCAGAAACAGTGGTCAATTCGGGTTAATTCTTCACCCGAATTGATTAGGGGTAATGGGCCAAGCCGGGAAGTTAGAGGTTTACTTTTCCAAGAAACATTCTTAAGTTGTCGGCTAACTTAAGTAACTTAAATATTTATCCGTTCGAGCTAATTTTCTGGCTCGCCTTGGTTTTTGTTCCTGTTATCTGAAGCTAGATTCCCATTTGGCGAACCTTTTGGGGGGAAATCCAGAGTATCGCGGAGCTGCTCTTGCTGTTCTGAAGAGAATTCAGGAAAGGGAAGCATACCCTTCGAACGCCAACCCTGAACCTCGGCTTCAGCAGCGCGACTTAGCTCTTGATCTAGTCCGCTATCTCGGGAGATATAAGTTGTCTGGGAGGGAAAAGCAAAATCTGTCCCTGATGCCTCAACTATATCCTTAACTCGCAACAGCACATCCTCTTGAATTCCCCTAAACTCAAACCGATTACCTGTATCTACATAGGCGAAAATTTCCACATCAAGGGAGTAATCCCCGTACTTGATGAATCTGACTTCCGCTGGTTCTTGAAGAAGTTTGGGGTGGGCTAGGAGCATTGAGCGCAAGTTGACCAGCAGATACCGCAGTTGCTCAGAAGTCGTCTCGTAGCGCAGTCCGATAGTCTGCCTCAGGAGAATGCGATCACGGCGACTATGGTTCGCCAATTCTAGCTCTGAGAAATGAGAATTAGGCAGAGAAATAATATCTCCGTTCAGCTCAAGAATTCGCGTTGAGCGCAGGCCAATCTCTAGTACAGTTCCTTCTTTCTCTCCAAAACAGCAATATTCCCCCACCTTCACAGGTCGATCAGCGAATAAGATCAGTCCAGCAATAATGTTTTCGAGGGTCGGTCTGGCTGCTAGTGCCAGTGCCAGTCCCCCAATTCCCAAACCTGCCAGAATGGGAATCAGGGAAATTCCCACCTGCTCAAGTCCCACAATTAAGACAAAAGTACTGATGCCCAAGCCTGACAGGCTGAAGAATGTCCTGATCATGCTGGCATCTAAACCCTGAGGATTAATTCTGGGGGAAGCAATAATGGTTTCTGCCAAAGCATTACCAAAGAGAAAGATCGTTAGTGCTACCATCATCCAAAAGATGATTTCCAGGATGATTAAGCTAGTCAGGAGTAACTGTCCGGTAATATTGATCCACTGAGCGAGAACATATCTAACCGCTACTAAACTAGAAATAGTAATAATGGGAGGCAGTAGCATTGTCCAGGTTCGCTGTGGGCAATCGAGAGTGACAATTCTCCGCCAGTTCCCACGAAAGCTTCTGTAGGGAATCCAGAAAGCAATCAGTAGGGAAATCCCTAAAGTAATCAACTGCCATAGGGTCTGATCCCAATAAATACTATTCAACCAACTTGGCAAACCCTGAAGCCCTTTTAAGGGAAACAGCCTACCAGGAGTAGAGATATAGAATTGGTAAAATCCTGCCTTAGCACTCGATTTGGAGGGGAGCTGTTGAACCTTCGTGTAGAATTCCTTAAGGCGGGCCACGGTCTCAGTCGAGAAGAGAAATTTTCCAGCTTGGGGTCCCGACTTAACCTTAACGATGTCGATTTCTGTATGGGGAAGAATCCAGCGAGACAATTCTTTGTCGGTGGCAACAGCTTCAGCATCAGGAATCTGATCATAGGTTGGCACTTCAATTCGGTCAAGAACCTCCTTAAGTAGCAGAGTTCCTTCGAGTGCCACATCCTGTTCCAGACGCGGGGGAATCTCACTTAGATTTAGACAACCCTCAGCCCGCTCGAAGAAAATTTCGGCTTGTTTGACTTGCTCCTTAACTGAATTTGAGGGGAATAGTCCAGGTTCTTCCAGGTATTGGTCATAAGCTGTCATCAATATTTGGTAGGATTTATTGATATTCTCTACAAAGCTGATCAGAGTTGCCTGAGGGCTAGAAGTATCAGGAGGTGCTAGGGGATGCTTCACTAAGGGTGCAGCAGATAGGGAAGTTTGCAGCAGAAGTAAGGCTAATCCCCACACAACTATTTGCCCCAATTGTCGCTTGAGTCTAGTAAGTTTACTGATGAAATGAGAAGCTAAGTAGTCAAACATAAGTATAAGTAAACGGCACTGTATTAAACTTGAGTTAGACGAAAATTTGAAAGAAAAGACCAGCTTAGATGTAAACTCATAATAAGCATAATTAGAGACTCTCAGCTACTTGTACATATAGTATTTACAAGACCAAATTACAAGTAAAATTATCTCTAATCCCAACTTTGAATCGGAAATTCTGGGATGCTTCAAATCAGGGTTACAAAATAAAAAGGCATTGGCAGCTTGAAAATAGAAAGCGTAAAACAGGATACTTAATTGCTAATAGATTCTAGAGTCATATACAAATCACCCAGTAAAATCTTTGGATCGAAACTATACTATCTCTTTGAATTCCTCCCCAATACTTTCCTCAAATATTCCACGTTATACCCCCGATTTACCGCAGATTACCACTTTTCGCAATTCCCAGATAGCAAAACCCATTGTTCCCCCTCTCTAATTTCCTGACCCTGACAATAACCAAGTTCCCTAGCCATTTGGTACCAATATCTGAAAGTTGCTTGAGAATCTTCATTACTCGCTACTTCAGAACCCCAATTCTGTTTCAGGGCTTGGATGAAATAACCAGCAGGGTTGGAAACATGACCATCACGTTTTCTTGCTTTGAGTAATGGTAGAGTCGATGGGAGGTATGACCCTCCGCACCTCTCTGTTAGATCGCAGCGTGCAAGTTTCCCCGCACTGCGCTCCCGAAACTCTTAGCCTTAACTTTTGCTCATGTGTTGGTATTGGTGACAGGATTGGTGTATTGCTACGAGGTTGTCCCGTTTCCAATTGTCATGATTTCCATCAACATGATGAAGATGTACTCTCTCTTTGCTTGTAAACTTGAGTCCACAAGTTTCACATGAATGGTTCTGCCTTTTTAAGGCTCTTGAGGTATAACCGTCATAAAGCTTGCTGTTTCGCTGACTCCAATAGGTTAAGTCTCCATCAAATGGTGATTTCTCACCTTTTACATTGACGAATTTGTTTTCGGAGAAGGATACTTTCGGAAATGCTTGGTCTAGTAGATTCTTCCAAGATTCGCTATTAAATTGATTAATGCGTCTAATCATAGTCTTCGTGGTTGTGTATGTTCTGAGTTCCTCAACCCAATTACGGGTTGTCCTACCCCTTGCTTGGTTTTCCGATGCTCGTCCATCCTATCTAGGTTTCGACTGTCCCTAGAACCAAGAATCAAGGTTTTTATTCGTTCAGGTGGTTAGATTGACTGATGTTTTAGGGCGGTTCAATTTGCCTGCATACCTTCTCAGAGAAACAGCTATTGGTCGGAAATGCTGTGAGAATAAAGTAGCAAAGTCCTCATAATTAAGCTCGATGACTCAATTGGATTCAGATTGAGGCTTTAGGGTAAGACACTTTTCTAGAACCTGTTTACCCATTACATCTCCCCGTTAGCGGTAGTGTGACTATCTGTTTTGTCTCTAATTCCGCCCTGTTGCACGCTTAGGTCTGTAAGATTCCGAGCTGACTCGCCCGTGCCAGATAGGGAGTCATCTTTCTCCTAGATGGTGGGATTTGAACCCACATTTAACGCACCCGTTCAGGTAAAGAGCGGTTTTCTCCCCGTCTTTTTCCTGGAAGGCTCTACTTCTCTAGTTTCTAGAGTATCGCACCTTCAACGAATCGCACCCAACCTCACTATTGGTAAAGACGCAGAAATTAGTGCCACTGCTACTGAAACTTCAACTAACACCGAAGAAGGTGGTTCGATTACGGTCAATGCTTCCAATCTCGATTTAACTGGCAAACTTGGCATCTTTGCCGAAACTCAAGGAGTAGCCCCTGCTGGTAGTCTTAACATTCAACCAGATAACAACAAACCTAACTTAGATATTCAATTTACCGATACTGCAATTATCTCAGCTTCTACTACTGCTAGTGGTAAAGGAGGTGATATAAATATCCCTCTTTCATCAGTCTGAGAAAACTCTTGCGATTTTAAAATTGTGAAACTCTTGTCTAAACTACGATAACTTGATTTTTTTCTAAAAAGAAACAAGAAACTGGAAACAGTAAATTGCCAATTAAGAGCAAAAAGATTTAATTAATCTTAAATTATGGGCTAAAAGATCTATAGCTTCTGTAATCGAGTCTATCCCATTAATTCTCAGCAAGTTTAAAACCCAACTTTTAAGTATGGAAATATTAGTGGAAGCATAACCATCAAGTTCGGGACTAGTATCTTCTTTAGTGACCACATCTTTAACCCAATGTAAGCGATTTTCAATATTCCAATGTTTTCTAATGCCTTGTGGAATTTTAGAGGATTCAGGAGATAAAGAACTGAGATAGAAAGTCACATCTGATGAAATATCATCTTGATTACCTCTTTTCCCAAAACGCCAAACTGTTATACTAAATCCTGTTTAGATACAACACTTTAAATTTGCGAGAAGTCCTAAAGGATATATCCGCAGGTGTATCCTTTAGGACACCTTCGGATATCAGAAGTCAGAAGTCAGAAGTCAGGAGGGTTCAAGCTAATTTTATGCTTTAAATTAAAAGTATACTTTGGTAAGCGGATTTAGTATTACTACAGATTTAACCCCAATCCAGCCAGAATCAAGATTACCAGGAGGAGTAAATACTTTAACTATTCGATTAGTTAATCTATCTCTAGTGGTTTCGGTTTTTTGAAACTCCCAACTAGGATTGATGTGATTGAGGTGAGATGCAATTTGTTGATGTAATCTTTTTTGATTTTTCTTGACCACCACTAGATAGTCATTACCGCTTTCGATAATAGCTGAAAGTGTTTTTTTTGGCAGTGCAAAGCATCCATGGTGAATATTACTTCTGATAAATCCAACAATTCAATTAACTTCCGCACCATATTAATCTCACTCTCTTTTTTGTTTTCCATGACTTTTAATCCTAATACTTCTCCTCTTTGATGAGAAAAAGCTGAAACCATAGTTATAAAATTTTGTTGAGAGTTATGACAATTACTCACTGTATTTTTCAAGCTCTTACCATCTAAAGCTATCCATTGACCCTTTTGATAGTGAGTATATTGTGATGCCCACTCATTAAACACTCTGGTTACTTCCTCGTAATCAAGCTGTATCATGACTCTCCTGATGGTGGAATAGGATGGCATTTCTGCTCTTGAGACTTGAAACATTTTAATTAATTCTCGACGATGCCTTTCAATAAATCTTCCTAGTTCTCTATATCCCCAATAGCCAATCATGATTCCCATAATCATGATGATTAAAATTAGCCACAGAGGATGTCTTCTGCCATGAGAATCCCATTCATCTGGTATCTCTTTGAGATAATCAATTAAGCTTTTGTCAAAATTTTTCCCAGTTATTGCTCTATTTCATGGCACTTTATTTTCAATTTATCTAATTTTCTCTAGAATGAAACAGCCCTAGGGTTTAGAGGGGGATTACCTTTAAGCCCTAATGAACCTCTGCGGGGAACAGCAGTTATAACTAATTGGGTTGATGAGCCTACAGAAATCATAGGAAAGGTAAATAATCAATTAGCTAAAAAATTACCAGAGGATCAATCCAATTCTGAGATTATTGAAGCACAAGGATGGGTTATAAATGCTCGCGGTAATGTTGCGCTAGTAACTAAAATTCCCGCTAATCCTGCTGTGCCGATTAATATTTCTTGCAATACTAATTAAGTCAACCAAAAGTTGGGCAAACACGGGAGTAAAGATGAAAGCGAATAGAGCAAAAGATAGCTACAAATCTTGGCAACAAAAAAATAGGAAAAGTTGGATTTATTTTGATGCTCTAAGAGGATGTCTGAAAAGTATCAGATTATGCCAATCTTCTTAACATCAGACGAATCATAGCAACTCGAATCATAGTTTCAGAAGTTGCTGGTAAAACTTCGTAATCTTTGTTTAGACGACGACACCAATTGAACCATCCAAAAGTTCTTTCAACGACCCAACGCCGAGGCAAAATTTTAAATCCCTTCTGTTGGTCTGAACGTAGAACAGTTTCGAGAATCCATCGGTACTGATCCATGACCCATTTCATAAATTCTTCTCCTCTATATCCACCATCAACCCAGACTTTGACTAATCGCCAAAATTTAGTCCCCTCTTTTTTGACTTGAGCCAAGACTAACTTCGCACCTGCTCTTTCGGGTAAATTGGCTGCTGTAACTACTACCACAATTAAAAGTCCCAGAGTATCAACTAGGACATGACGTTTACGCCCTTTGATTTGTTTGGCAGCATCATATCCAACATCATGATGAATCATAGTTGCTGTCTTGACAGATTGGCTATCCAGAACTGCTGCCGATGGACTTGGGTGACGATCTTCAATTGCTCTTACCCATTTTCTTAACTGTTCGTGAATGCGTTCCCAGTCTCCATTGATGCGCCATTGCCTAAAGTAGTGATACACCGTTTTCCATTTGGGAAAATCATGTGGTAAAAGACACCAAGCACACCCAGCTACTAAGATATAGAAAATTCCATTTATTACCCCTCTCATATCTACTTTTCGAGGACGACCCCCAGTTTTAGCCGGTGGAATTAGGGTTTTGATAATTTCCCATTGTTCATCGGTTAAATCGCTGCGATATGATTGACTCATGACTCTTGCTTCCTGTCTTTTTAGTTATTGACAGATTTAATGTAGCAAGAGTTTTTCTTTTTCTCGTTAGCGATCGCATTTATTTTGACTTTTCAGACATCCTCTTA
>JASJDB010000191.1 GCA_030065315.1 Xenococcaceae cyanobacterium MO_167.B52
ACAAATAAATGGTTTGGTCTTCAGGTAAAGTTGATAAAGTGCAAGAAATAAGCTTATCTACCTTCAAAATCCATACACTTTGAGATTGTCTAGATTATTCTGATTATCTCTTCTGACTTGACCGAAGGGAATGACCGAAGGGAATACTTTAGTGCCTTTAGGGCTGACTTCTGACTTCTGATATCAAATCACTATAGATATGCTATACATTAATCTCTGTGTCACCGTGTCTCCGCGTCAATCATCTGTAGCAAACTTAAAGGGAAATGATATAACGTAGTCGTCATGATGGGCTTCTTCCATTTTTATTGTGTTGGCGATTCAACCATCCCGCCAGAAAAGCCAGAGCGAACATCCCTAATAGTGCCAAGCCAAGGAGCCACTTCCCTCCTGTAAAGATACCTGCACCCAAAGCAACAACAGGAGGGGTGGAAATTACAATCCCTAGAATTAAAGCTGGAAGAAACTTGCGCCATTCCATTTGAGTCAGTCCCACTGCATAACAGACAAAATCAAACAGTCCCGTCATCAAAAATCCAGCGACTAAGAAAGGATTATTTTCTAAATGGTTGGAGGAAAAGGAATCAACTTTACCCATGAATCTTTGACCGACTAGCCTTTGTACGATCCCACGCCCGTAGCGTTTGGCTAGATAAAAATTTCCCGAACAGGCAGCAAAATCGGCGACCGCAATAATCGCGATTCCTTGCCAAAAGCCAAATAAAGTACCTGCTAACACTGAGTAAGCGGTACTAGGAATTGCTGGAATCACTATGCTTAACGAACGTAGTAATATCAGGGCAAAAGGAGCCAATATTCCCAATTGAGCGACATTGGCACGGATTTGCCCAATTCCCACTTGCTTGATTAAAGCGATTCCCAATACCACTATAATTCCCAGACCGAACAACCTCAAAATGTCCATCCATTTTCTACGTTGGAGTGAGGATTTTGCTTCCTTTGGAGAAAGTCGCTCCTCTAAATTCATCACCTCAGTATCGGGTGGATAGTAGAGTTCCTTTTTCAGAATCCAGCCAGTTTCTTGTTGTAGGTAAGCATGGGTGCTGAGACCAAGCTGTTTGGCTGCTAGAGCAACAGCTTTATAGTCAAGCCCCAAGAGGTCACAAAGTTCGCGCTGACGGATTCCAGTTTGATTGGGCATGGATTGAGGATAGAATTTGTCTGGATATTATTAGCTTACAGTTGTTTATAGCTTTAGTGCGTAAGTCCTATGATTGTGGCTCACTCAGGAGCTGAGAAGGGTAGATAATCTTATAGACAACCAGAGCTCGTTGCACAGCTCGCTCGTTATGGCTGGCAACTAACGCTAATTTCCTCTTTCAATTAACCTGACCTGGCTGAAGTGCCAATTTTACCATTTCACGCCCCCTTGTCCTGTTTCACCCATTGCCTTAAAAGGCTAACGGATACTTTACTCATCAGGGCTAGCTGTGGCTAATTCCGCTCTAGCTTCAGAGACAAGTTCTTTGCCCCCTTCATAAATGCTTAAGCCTCCCTTAATAGCGGTCTTGGCGACAGATTTGCCCGCTTTGCTGACTGCCGGAATGATGATCGGTGCTAGTACTAAAGTGCCGATTCCAGCGAGCATCAAAGTTCTGATGCCAGCAAAGGGCAAACGATAAACGAAAAGATGCCTGTTAGCTAATTGTTTACCTAATTCATGTTCCCATTTCATAATTAATTTCCTCCTTTCTCTGCTAGCTCAGAGCGGATTTTTCTTTTTCTTTTCTGGCTAAAAATGCTAGTTCAAGTTAGGTTAATACTCGGTTAATACCTCTTACTTTTATAATAATCTATCAGGGCAAAAAAAAATGAATTTGCAATAGTTTGTAATTTTTATGTTAAATGAAAAATAATTTTATTAAGCTTACAAGCTCTATTTTTCAAGAGTTTAATTGATAAAATAAAGTAGTTATAGCTCAAAACAGCAAATAATTGGTATTATTTTCTTGAGGCTGTATCTACTTTTTTTACATTTTAAAATTTTTATTATTTTTATTGATTAATTAATAATTATTAGTATGATTATTACTAGGAAAAAAATATTGAGCCAGAAAAACAATTAATTACAGGGAACGGAATGAGGGGGCATAATCTCTAGAGATTCATGAAAATCATCAACTGTAAGCATTACAGCTCGCTCGATAATTACTTATGCCTTTAATTCCATTAGTACTCGTCCCCTAGTTGGTTACTAAGATTGTCTAGTAATCAACTAGGAGACAAGTAAAGAGCTGACCTTAGTTTCTCCTCAAACCCCTAAAACATTTATTTGCTTAAAAGCAATTTTCCAGAGAATCAATGGGGATATGTCTATTAAAGTCAACTAAATCATAAATATTATTAATTATTCTGAAGGGGTTTTGCCAAGAAATCAGAAGTAAAATGAGGACATATTTTAATAAAACAAGCAATATAAAGTAAAAGCCTTTTTTTGCTTTATAACATTTTATTTTGTCTAAATTGCTCTTTTAATTCTATTTTAATCAATTTGCTTCACTCAATTGACTCAGCTAATATCAATCAAAATACAAATAATTCTCAAAAAACTCCTTTTTGAGTGTCAATCTAGGCTAAGCTTGGCGTAAAATCAGTCCAAAAATTGGAAAGCGGTCGAACCAGAATGTCAAGACCTATAAGCTATGCAGGGTAAAGGTTTTAACGTTTTGCTGCCTCATATCGCACGAACCCTATATTTCCGCCATTAAGGCGTTTTGTGTATGCGAAGCGGTTATGCTAAGGCATATCCGAAGGTGTATCCTTTGGAGTTAGGAATCCTTTAGGATTTCCTGTTCTTTTTGAACATATACATAATGTCCTAAGTTCAAAACTTATGGCTATATTGAGCTTTCAGGATTTTTAATCGATTCTTAATCTTTTCAAAATTAGTTTTTGAGCCATAATTTTATGCTAGATAATTTAGAAAAAGCCCTAGTTGAAGCCCTTGAGGATGAATACAAAGCTCGTGCGACCTATCGCTCCGTCATTAGTCAATTTGGGGAAATTAGACCTTTTATCAATATTGTTGAGTCGGAAGAACGGCATATTCAAGCATTACTCCCTTTATTTCGTAAGTATAAAATTCCTATTCCCGTAGATAACTGGGCAGATCGAGTTAAAATACCTGCTTCGGTAGAGGAAGCTTGTCAAAATGGAGTGCAAGCCGAAATTGAGAATGGGGAGATGTATCAACGGTTGTTAGCTTTAACATCGGAATATCCTAATGTGCAGCGCGTTTTTTTGAACTTACAACGAGCCTCCCAAGAAAATCATTTACCTGCTTTTCAACGTTGTACAGAGCGTTCTATCTATACCGATGGTGTGCGAGGGCAAAATACTAATTGTGGTCGAGGTAAAGGAAGAAGACAACATCATGGTGGTCGCCATGGCAATAAAGAATAGTTACTGTTAATACAATTACAATTAAAGGGTAATTGTCAGAGCTGACAATTTCACCTTTTTGGTTGCTTCATTAAACAAGAGTGGCACTAAAGCACTATTGCTAATTACCGCACCGTCAAGCAGATTTAAAGGTGTCACCTGTAGTAGATTCCTCCAGCCAGGAATAACTGGGCAGATTAGTTGTAGAATCAATGATCCTCCCAGGGCAGCAGTTAAATAATGGTTTGATGGTAACTGAATCTTACTTAAGGGTTTAGTCGAACGACAACTTAGAGCGTGGAGTAATTGACCTGTAACTAAGCTCATAAAGGCAATGGAACTAGCTTGAGGACTTATGCCATAACGAGTAATGCCATAACTATAGGCTGCCATAGTGCTGATAGATAAAACACTGGACTCAGAGATAATCCGTTGGAAGTCTTGAGAATTGAGAATTGGTTCGTCGGGAGAACGGGGCGGTGCTTGGAGTACTGCTGGTTCTGGAGGTTCGAGGGCTAATGCCAAGCCAGGAAAGATATCAGTTAGCATATTGAGCCACAACAATTGCATCGCATTGAGGGGTTGTCCCAATCCTAATCCATTAGCTAACAGCATGACCATAATCTCGCTCAGATTAGTAGATAAGAGGAAATGAACGGATTTGCGAATATTATTGTAGATGGTTCTTCCTTCACTTACGGCAATAATCATAGTTTCCAGGCGGTCATCTTCTAAGACTACATCAGCTACTTCTCTTGCTACATCGGTTCCAGCATGACCCATGGCAATGCCTACTTCTGCTGCTTTGAGGGCTGGAGCATCATTAATTCCATCTCCTGTCATAGCCACAACTTTTCCTGCTTGCTGTAGTGCCTGAACGATTTGCAGTTTGTGAGCGGGACTGATACGGGCAAAAACCTGAATGCGATCGCACAATTCTTTCATTACTTCGGAATCGAGATGTGCTAGATCGGTTGAATCGAGGATTTCTAGTGACTCTCCTTGACTCAAATTTAATTCCTTACCAATAGCATAGGCAGTAGGACTTTGATCTCCCGTAATCATAACGGTCTTGATTCCTGCCTGATGGAAAGAGCCGATTAACTCTTTGACTCCATGTCTGAGGGGATCTATCATGCCTATTAGTCCCAACCAAACAAGGTTTTCGGAGTCTTCTAAATTATCATTGTAAGTATAAGCAACCCCTAACACTCGTAGTGCTTTCCCTGCCATGCGCTCATTTTCTGCTTCAATTGTCTGTCTATCTGCTTGAGTAAGAGGAATTTGCTGACCTTGTTTGAGCTGCCAGCTACAAAGTGCCAGTACTTCTGTAGGGCTACCTTTTACTGCTACTAGCTTTTGCGATTCCCCGACAGCATGAATCGTCCCCATGAAATTCTGCTTTTCTGAACGATGGTTGATTTCTAAGCATGGATACTTGCCTTGTAATTCCAAGATATCGATCCCAGCAGCGATCGCCATCTGCATCAGGGCATTTTCGGTAGCCGAGCCATTAACTATATACTTGCCATCATGATGGTTGTTGACTTTACTTTCATTACAGAGGATGGAAACATGAATCAGTTTTAATAGTTCGTCCCAACCATAAGGGTTAATGGGTTTTCCTCCAACCAGAAATTGTTCGTCGATAACTTCTATCCTTTGGTTATCTGTACACAGTTCGACTACAGACATTTGATTGGCTGTGAGCGTCCCTGTTTTGTCCAGACAGATAGTTTGTACTGAACCCAAAGCCTCTATGGCATCGAGACGACGAATCAGCACATTATTCCGCCTCATTTTGCCAATTCCTAAAGCTAGGGTAGTGGTAGCAACAGTGGGTAATCCTTCGGGTACAGCAGCAACAGCAAGAGAAACAGAGGTTTTAAGCATCTGGAGTAGGCTATAGCCTCGCAACAATCCCAAAGCCAAAACCACACCGCATACTCCACTTGATAAAAGGACGAGTTGACTTCCCACGCGCTCAAGTTGTCGTTCCATTGGTGTTTGGGGTGCGGTAGTTTCTGTTACTAGGGCTTGAATGCGTCCCATTTCGGTTAATTGTCCCGTAGCAACTACCACGGCTAATCCTTGTCCTCCCGTTACTAAAGTTCCTCGATATACCATGTTCGCTCGTTCGGCTAAGGGGACATCTTTACCAGTTAAAGTTTGAGCAGTTTTGAGAACGCCAACACTTTCACCTGTAAGGGCAGATTCATCAACGCTAAGGCGTTCGGCTTCAATTAATCTGGCATCAGCAACCACGTAACTACCAGGTTTGAGGACTAAAATGTCCCCGACCGCCAATTCCTGGGAGTTGATTTTAGTTAGTTTACCAGCTCTAAGAACCCAAGCCGAATGATTTACGAGACTGTTAAGAGAATGAATGATCCGCTCAGATTGACTTTCGGTAGCGTAACCCAGGATGGCATTGATCAAGACAACTCCCATAATCACCCCAGCATCGATTATGCCCCCCGTAACTATAGATAATCCTGCTGCTAGAGTTAACAAAGCAACAGGAACAGACTTAAAGTAGTTGATAAAAATACTCAGCCCAGAACGGGGTGGGGGGTCTGCTAGAATATTTGTACCATATTTCTGGAGGTTGTATTGCACTTTCTCCCAAGACAAACCCGATTCCTGAGAAGTCTCCAGATTGGTTAAAATTGCTGCTGTTTCTTGGAGATGCCAGGATTCCAAAGGCAAGAGATTAGGGGGAACAGAAACAGTTGGCGAACGATTCTGCCTTAGCGCGATCGCCTGTTTAGGCTGTTGTCTGTACTCTTCGACAATAGTTATGATTAGGGACGTGATAGCTTGGGAATTAAGTTCTTTAGAAAAGAATATTAGTATGTTACCTGACCAAGTACTAGCATGGGTGCGATTAATTCCTGGTTGGCTAGATAACCTAAATTCTAGAAATTGTTGCAAATATTCTGACCCCTGTAATCCCCTGACTTTATAACGAACTCTTCCTCTTACGCGATTGTGTAGCATCTGCACCAGAGGTTTTTGCTGCTTTGAGAAGAGGCAATTGGGTTTTCGTACTACATTGGGCAGATGAAAATTATTCATGCATTTTTATCTCTTAAGAATCCTCGCTTATTTCTAGCGCATTCGTTCAGAATGCTATCTATGGGGAGTGTCATCACCCAGGTAAATGGGCTGGTAATACTAAAACAGCTAGAAGCGTCAAAAAAATCAAGCTCCCAAGTGTTTCTAGTAGTGCGACTTGCTGAATTTTAGCAGTACAGTACCAGTTTTTTTGCCACACAATTAGGATAAATTTAACCAAAGCTACTCCAAAAGCCGAAGCGGTAATAGGTGACAGCCATCCAGTCACCCCAAGGATTATAGCGATCACGCTACCAATGCTATGAAAGATTATACCTGGAATAACTGAAGCAGTTTGGCTTTTGCGTAGCTTGACGGTAAAAATGGCACTGGAGAAGAATAAAGTATTAAGTACCCAAAGACCAATTGCAACTTGGGAAATCGTACCGATGGTTACTGTATATGTCAAAGGTGCTAACAAACAGACAGCAGCAAAAGTTATCAGTTCATTGAGTCTCGATTTTTGTTGACGCTGCCTAACTGAAACTACATCGAAGATTAAAGCTGCAATAGCACCGCCGTAAATTAATAACAGAGGTAATCTATTGGAACTTTGCCACAATAACCAAAGTGCAATTGTAACTGCTATCCCACTGTAAATACTTGCCCAGAGTATTAATCTCGGCTTCCGCGTTTTACGTTGCTTAATTTGCCATACCAAGGGGTGTTCTGCTTGAAAACCACAGAAACCACAGATTAAAGCTAGGGTTGTCTCGCAATTCCATTGTTGAGAAGCAGCAGCCCCCGTCAGGAATGAGACGAAAAGCATCACATAAACCCCATGTTCTGGAGAAAACATCGGATGGTACCACTGTTGGAACTTGGGTAAATGGGAATGAGCAGTTAAAGATGTCATTATTACCTATTGTTTAAACGCGGGTAGTAGTTTTAGCTTTTGGCTGTTGTTGGCTATTTCCAGTAATTTTCTGAGGACTCTGAGATAGTTTAAAGAGGAAAATTGTTCCCACCATAGCTGCCACTCCACCGATGATCCAAGCCAGAGAAGAACCTGGATGCTGAGGGAAAGTCGCAATTTGATAGAACATAGTTGCTACCCAGTAACCCAAACCAGTCGTCCAACCAGCAACCAACAACGTCCAACCTAAATTAGTTTCGCGGTAAACTGCACCTGTTGCTGCCACACAAGGAAAGTACATCAGTACAAATAAGAGATAGGCAAATGCTCCCACTTTACTATCAAATCTTTTTGACATCTGCCCAAAAGTACCTAATGCTACTTCTTGTTCTTCTGCAACAACTTCTGGATCTTGAACATCCCCAATATTTAAGCCCACGGGATCGAGTATTTGATTACCCAAATCGGCTAAATTAGCAGGAATACTAGCAAAAGCCTCGCCAATACCGCCCCAGAAATCAAAATCTGCTGCTTCCTCTTCTTGTCCCGCTTCTTCCGCTGCTAACTGACCATAAAGGGAATCGAGAGAACCAACCATCGCTTCTTTGGCAAACACTCCTGTAAAAATACCTACAGTAGCGGGCCAATTTTCCTGGCGCACTCCCATGGGACTAAATAAGGGGGTAACAGCTTGGCTAGTAGCTGCCAGAATTGAATCTTTGCTGTCTTGGGTGCCAAAAGAACCATCTGTACCAACAGAGTTTAATAAACTCAAAATCATCACCATCAGGATAATGATCTTACCGGCTTTGACCATAAATGCCCTGAGTCTATCCCAAGCACGGATCGCGATGCCTTTGGGTTGAGGAATGTGATAGGGTGGTAACTCCATGACAAAAGGGGACGCTTCTCCCTGCATGATGGTGTTTTTCATTACCAACCCGGTGAAGATCGCAGCACCAATCCCGATTAAATACAGTCCAAACACCAGGTTTTGCCCATTACGGGGGAAAAAGGCAGCAGCAAACAAAGCATAGACAGGCAATCTTGCTCCACAAGACATAAATGGATTCATCATGATTGTCATCAAGCGATCTCGCCTATTTTCGAGGGTTCGCGTTGCCATAATTGCGGGGACGTTACAACCAAACCCCACTAACATCGGGACAAAGGATTTTCCAGGCAATCCCACTAAGCGCATCAATTTATCCATGACAAAGGCTGCCCTTGCCATATAACCAGAGTCTTCCAGGATCGAGAGAATCACGAATAATAAACCGATTTGGGGAATAAAAGTCGCTACTGTTTGAATACCACCACCGATAGAAGTTACAAACCCAATCAGCCAGCCTGGGGTATTGAGGGATTCTAACCAAGCTTGAGGGGCATCTACAAAGACAGTACCCACAGAAATATCGAAGAAATCGATAAATGCTCCACCGATATTGATCGCGATGAAAAACATCAAGTACATCACCACTAAAAATAGGGGAATCCCAATCCAACGATTGAGAACAAATTGGTCAATTTTGTCTGATGTGGTATTACTGACATCTCTAGTCTGTCTTACTGCCCCTTGGATCAAGCTGCGGATAAAGCCATAGCGACTATCAGCGATAATAATATCGATGTCTTCGTGTAATAATTGGTGAATCTTACGGCGGTTTTCAATAACAATTTGATCTAATTCTTGGCCTTTAAGTTCTGGGGCAACGCGGTCTTCATATTCTAGTAGTTTGAGAGCGAACCACCGAGTCGAAATCTTCTTGTTGCGTCCTTTTTCTTGAACTAAAACTTCAATTTGATTGAGGGTATCTTCAATCACTGCTGGATAAGCTACCACTGTAGGCAGATTTCCAGGATTACTAATTAATTCATTAATTTTGCTTCTGAGCAGATCAATTCCTTCTCCCAAAAAAGCACTGATGGGAATCACAAAACAACCTAATCTTTCAGAAAGAACCTGGGTATTTATTTCTAGTTCTCGCTCCCGCGCCACATCGATCATATTCAATGCGGTCACCATTGGCACACGCATTTCCATAATCTGAGTGGTTAAATATAAGTTGCGTTCCAAATTAGAAGCATCGACGATATTAATGATTAGATCCGCTTCCCCCTCTAGCAAGTAATCTCGCGCAATCAATTCATCTAATCCTGTGCCATCATCTTCTGCATCGAGAGAATAGACTCCAGGCAAATCGACCACAGTAATTTCAACATTGTCATAAATATATTTACCCTCTTTGCGATCTACTGTCACCCCAGGCCAATTTCCCGTGCGCTGGTTAGCACCTGTGAGATCGTTAAAGAGTGTAGTTTTTCCACAATTGGGATTGCCAATTAAGGCGACTGTCTGTTTTTTCATATTTTTTATTTGTTAGTCCTAAAGGATACCGCTGCCCCTTCGGGTAGAGCTACGCAAGCGCATATAGTTAGTGGTTAGTTCTTAGCGGTCACTGATAACTGATAACTGTTAACTGATAACTGTTAAGGCAGTTCCTCAATTACTAAAGCAGCAGCTTCATCCTTCCGCAAACTTAGTTTAAAGCCCCGTACCAGAATTTCTACGGGATCGCCTAGAGGGGCAACGCGAGTAACGGTAAACTCTGTACCAGGAGTTAACCCCATTGCTAGTAACTTTCTTTTGTAGGCTTTTTTTGTCCGATCATTCGTTGCCTCAAAATGAGCTACTTTCCCTTTCTGATTTACTTGTAAATCTCGTAATGTGGTTGCACTACCTTCCATATCATTTACCTCTTGCACTTCTACTAAATAATCAAAGGGTTGATCTGATACTAAAATTCGTTTTGCCATCCCGCCATCGATCCCAATGCGGGTCTCTCCCACTGCCACAATCAAGTTACCAGCGAGATTTTTAACTACTTCAATGCCCATACCTGGTGCCAACCCCATGCCTACCAATCGCTCGATCCCATTGTTGCTTTCGTAACCAGCAATCCATAAGCGATCGCCCGTATGAGCTTTTGCCAATGTCATCAGCGATCGTTTTTGGTGATGGTTTTCCGTTGTTTCCTGGCGATCCCCTTCTCCATGTCGATGGCGGTGTTGTCCTTTATTTCTATTTCTCCAATCCATTATCCTTATCCTGCTCCCTAATTTCCTAATCTGGTTTTAATTCGGCAAAATCAAACTCCGCGCCTCATATTCTCCCAGTCGCCAAAGTTACCATCACTTGGTTAGCCATTCCTGCACCCAAACCAACTTGCTGATCTTGAATACCAACAATTACAGAACCACTTTTAGTCTTACTAATAACTTGAATTTCCGAGCCTATAATTAACCCCATCTGGCTCAGACGATATATCAGGCTCTTGCCACTGAGTATTTGAGTAATCACTACGAGATCGCCAATTTGGGTATGGGATAAAGGAAATACTGGTTCTTCCTTTAATTGATGTTGGGTCAAATCTGGGACAAATTTTGGCTGATTTTGTTCTTTACTAAGCCTTTCAGGCGTTCCTCCTACAAAAGTAAACTGTAATGATTGACCTTTTCGGTGTCGTTGTTTTCGATTACGATGATCATCGTCCATTTTTTTGATTTGTCAGTAGTTCAAGATTTTTGATTAACTAGAGCTTGTTCAAATGTTGGTTGTAGTTCAGGTAATGGTGTAAGGTCAACTATTATTAATTACTGGGTAGTAAATTAAGCGAGTTAATCAAAACAACTTTCTGCTAATTAAAAATTTTTCTGATTTATCAGACCTAATTTAGTAATATCATTATCGACCTACTAAATCTCTCATCGTAATAATTTCTTACGTTTTTCCTAGTGATCAAGACCCAAGGTCTATGGGTATTAATAAGAAATACTATTATTTGGATAGGGCACTTAAAAATTATGATGAGGCAGCCCTAAAGGAAATAGGTCGCAGTATCCTTGAGTGCATCAGGATTTCCTTCAGTCAGGGTAGCAGGATTTGAGTTTATTGAATACCTTGAATCTAAAAGTATCTTTTGGTAATCGGATTTCGTCTTAAAGTCTGATTGACAATGCACTTTATGCACTACTTATAGGTGAAGTCTATTAAATTATTAAAATATTTTCCTATTAAAAATCAAAAATTATTTGGGAGACTTGATTTGCCAACATTGATTTAACCAATCAATTAACTCTTGGCGATTAGCTGTAAATTGTCTAGTTACGCTCCAGATTTGGATCACAGCTTGAGGATGATTGGGAGCTGCTTTTAAAGGTTGATTGCTTCGACAAGAACATTGAATTTCTAAGTCTTTCAGGCGATAATACACCTGCCAACGGTCTAACCAATCCACCTCGATAACTTGTGACACGTCATTATTTTCCATTGTTAGATTTTTGTGAGATTTATCTTTATTTCTCGGTTCTGAAAACAGATTTTAAACTTTTGTCTTTTTATACTAATTAAAATTTATTCTCAATAAATGTAATCAATCACAACTATAACAGAATATCTATCTTAGTGCTAATCTTTTTCTCTCAAACCAAAACCGCGATGGAATATTCCATCGCGGTCAAAATTTAATAAATATTGTGCTCTTCTTGCTGTTAAGTAAATTGTGAATAAATTTACTAGTTGTTGATAAATCCCAAGGTTAGGCTATCATGAGCGAGGAAATGATCTAGATGATAGGCTCTTTCTTCAGTTTTGAGTAAAATTTGCTCGTAGAGATATCTAGTAGCTCTGTCTCCTAGACTTTCAGCTTGAGCAGCTTGACGACGTAATAATTGGATGATCGCTTGTTCAGCAGCAAGATCATTTGCTACCATAGTGCGACAGTTATAAACACCGTCTGGTTCTGGTTCAAAACAACATAATTCCGCTAATTTAGCAAAACTAGCAACAGGTACACCACCCATTCCATTAAGACGCTCTGCCAAGTCATGAACATGACCTTTAGCAGAGTCATAGCCTTCTTCAAAGAATTGATGTAAAGAATAAAATTCCGCTCCTTCTACCACAAAATGATGTTTTTGGTACTGAATATAGAGAGCTTGAAAACTAGCCACAAGTGCATTTAAGCCTTCGCAGACTGGTGTGGTAACGTTTGTGTCCAAAAGAATGGGATTCTCTTTGACCTGACCAAATTCTTGAATCAATCCTACTGTTGTAGACATGATAATAAATTCCCCTTCTCATTTAATAGTCCTTATTGACAATAATCAACTTAGCACATAATTCTCCAGAAAATCCATTAATGATTGAAATTTTTTTGGAATATTTCTGAAGATGAAGCTAACTAAAACAATAAAGAAAATTTTGATTTTAACTATTGAGAATAATAAGCTTTTATCCAGGGTAAGAGCGTCTCAAACGCTATTGACAAAAGGATTGTAGAACAGTCATCATGTAGTCATTATTCATCGCTGCACGTTTCATTTTTTGACGCAGCGACCGCTTAAGACTCTTCTCTT
>JASJDB010000192.1 GCA_030065315.1 Xenococcaceae cyanobacterium MO_167.B52
CCTGATGGTTGTTGGACAGGAGGCTGTCATAATTTTCATGATCATCGGGGGATTTCTACAGGTTTTTTGCGGAAGAATCTTGATCAACCTTGGATGTTGCCTGAGCCTACAGAACCAGAAAGAATTGTGGAAATCAAGTCACCAAATCCTCCTGAAGCTGATTTAATTCAGGAATTTTTGACGGGGGAGATATGAAAATTTTTGGCTTGAGATTAATAGTTTTACTGTTTTTGATCGTTATTTCTTGCCTAGTGGCACCTGCTACTGTGACAGCAAATGTTACTCAGACTCAGTTAGATGAAATTAATCAACTTTGGCAAAGTAGTGTTCATGCTCGAACAGAAGTCAATTGTTCAAGTTGTCATCAAGATCCAGACAGTCAAAAGTTAGTAGTTACACCAACTCAAGAAACTTGTCGTAGTTGCCATGAATATGCGGTGGACACTTTTTTATTGGGCAAACATGGCGTTCGTACTCTAGAAGGGATGTCTCCTTTGACCCCATCTCTGGCTCATTTGCCGATGAAAGAGTCGGCAATGGATTTACAAATGAGTTGCAATACTTGCCATGATGTTCATGCAGTGAATACTTCCCAAGCAGCTGTGGACTCTTGTTTGACCTGTCACAATGATACTCATTCTCTCAACTATAAAAATTCTCCCCATGCCCAAATTGTTAATCTTGCCAGCTTACCCCGTCCTGATCAAAAGGCAGTTACTTGTGCCACTTGCCATTTACCCAGGGAAAAAGTGGGTAACTCGATCTTAGTCAATCATAACAATACCTATGTTCTTCTACCACGCGATCGCATGGTGCGGGATGTGTGCATAAATTGTCATGGTGTAGAACACGCCTACAACAGTATTTTCGACGACAACTTAGTCGAATCCAATTTTGCTCAACCTCCAACTCTCAAAATGCAAACTTTCCAATTAGTGAGGGATTTTGAGAAGAAACGGTCAGGCAAAGCCAAATAACACTATATAACTAGTAATTGTCAATTTTACTTAACTTTGCTCAACCTATTAGCACTAACATAATCCTAACAATGAATAATTTAATTAGCACAATCAAAACTCGAACAATCGGCTTAATTGCGATCGCCCTTATGGTGACTTTTACTGTGATCGCTTGTGGTAATGGTGGCACACCCGAAAGTAGCGCAACAGTGGGAATTGCCCCTGAAAAAGTCGTAGATTATATTCATACTGTTTTGCTTGCAGATCGTACAGCTTATACTAAGCATGTTGTTAATCGCCTCAAAAAATTAGAAGGAAAAGATAAGCCTAATGGTGTAGTTAATGCCGAAGCTACCGAAAGCTGGAAAGACACTGATGGGATACCTCTTCCTGCCCAAATGTTCCGCTTAGGTTCAGAAGTAGCCTTAGAAAATACCACCGATTTTACTTATGGCTTGATTTCTAGCTGGTACATTAACGATAACCATAATCTCAAATCTGAGTTTGAAAAAACTGCAATGGCAGAAGTGAACAAAACAGGCGAACCCTATAAAGGTTATCAAGAAATTGCGGGACAAACTTATTACTCAGCTGTTTATCCTGATATAGCAGTCGCCGAAGCTTGTGTCTCTTGTCATAATACTCATCCTGTTCACTTAGAACGTTATCCTGACAAAAAATTTGAATTAGGAGAAGTTATGGGCGGTATTATTATCAACTTACCTGTAGATAAAACCTAATTTGATACTTTATATAAGCCTAACTAATTAGCGGTATCAACCTTTTCTTTTTCTGAAATCTACACAATCTTTTAGGTGGGCTACGATGCTCACTTTTTTAATTTTTAAACGACATTAGTTGGAATAACTACATATTCTACTTAAACAAGAATTGCTGTAACCATGAAACCTAAATTTTCTACGTTAATAATACTTACATTGATATCTGCGGTAATTCTGGTACCTTTTGCCCTTAGTCCCCTATATATTCCAGTTATTCGGGAACAATCTTTTGATTTACTGTTATTTTTACAAGGCGACCTTTATAAACAAGTTACAGGTTATATTGCTTTAGCTTTTGTGATCTTTGAAATGCTTCTCGTAGCGAGGAAAAGAAGTCGAGGGTGGAATATCCCAATCAAAGTTCCTGGATCAATGATCTTGTGGCGAAGACTGCATATTTTTTTAGGAGTTGGCTTATTAAGTATGGTTTTAATCCACACCATTGGTATGCATGGCTTAAATTTTAATGCTATTTTTTTATGGATATTTTTTGGTGTCAGTCTTTCCGCATTGACGGGTGTAGTAGCAGAAACTGGTATTCTTGAATCTCCCAGAAGAAGATTTTTAGTTTGGTTATCCAATAAACAACCTAATGAAGAAAAAGCAATAGGTGTCTCTAAGAGTACTTTAATCCGCAACTTGAGAAGCTTGTGGCTAGGAACTCATATATTTTTAGTTAGTATTTTTTGTGTGATGTTAATCGGTCACATATTTTTGGCTTATTATTACCAGTAATAATTATGAAATAATGTAGGTGTTTTTAGAAATTTAATTAATAATTAATACTTAACGGGGAACATTCAAAGCTCCATTTTTTTTAAGCCATTGCTTTTGCTCACTGGTTAAACCTTCTGCGTTAGTAAAGACTGCATTATCAACATTACAATCAACAAGATTAACTTCTTGCCAAATAGTATTTTCTAGATTCGCATCTTGTAAGATTGTGCGAGTAAAATCAACTTGAGTTAATGTTGCACCTTCTAAATTTGCTGTTAACAAAGAAGAATCTGTAAAATCGACTTTTTCTAAGTTAGCGTTTTTGAAATTTGTTTCTAACAATTCTGCTTCTTGGAAATTGACCAAAGTTAAGTTAGCCCCAGTAAAATTAGCATCAACCAGACTAGCTTCTCTAAAATCAGCTTCTGCTAGACTACTGTAGCTAAAATTAATTTTTTCTAAATTCGATCTTTGCCAAATAGTGTGGGGGAAATTTGCTTTAATTGCGATCGCTTTTCTCAGGATAGCATTACTAAAATTGGCATGGTCAAGATTAGCATTAGTTAAATTAACTTTTTCTAAATTCGCGCTACTAAAGTTAGAGGATGTTCCCACAACATTACGTAAATCTGCTTCGGTTAAAATTGTCGAAGAAGCTTCGAGAAAATCAAGATTAGCGCCATACAGTTTAACTTTAGTTGCTGCTGCTTCTCTAATATTAGTTCTTTTTAAATAAGCACTATTGAGTTCTGCTTTCGTCAAATTTGCCCTAGTCAAATTTGCCTCTGAGAGCAGAGCGAATCTTAAAATAGCTCTACTAAAATCTGTTTCTCGGCAAGAAGCCTGGCTAAGATTAGCACCCCGTAGATAGGCTTCAGTAAATTGAGCTTGATCTAAATTTGCTGATTCTAGATTAATTTTACTGAGTTCAGCTTGATGAAAAGATTTTCCTTGGGCAAGTTGCTTAAGAATTTCCTCGCGAGTGAATAAAGTCATAAAAATATATCTGTATCGGAAAGTTTTCAGATCATCTTGCAAAATTTTACCTGAATCTCACCACAACACCTTTAATTTAGATATTTTAGGGGCGTATTACGCTACACCCCTACTAATAAACCTTGAAGAATTAAAGTTAAATAAAAAATTTTAGCTTGCGAGTGGGAAGCCCGCGTTCTGTGCAATAGCACGAACGTCGGGATGTAAACGAGCGGGATAACTTATTGATTATAATTTACAATTTCGACGCTAAAACTTTATATAGCAAGGCTTTTGGTAATTGTATAATACATTTGAGCGTATCAATGGGTCGATAGCTACCGAAGAGAGTTCGCTCGTGCCTCGCGCGCGGATAAACAAAAACCTAAAGCTATCAAGTACCTTGAAAATCAAACATAGGTGGTTGCAGCCAAGAAATAGTCTCGGTTGGAGACTCGGTGGTTGCGTAAAATGTTTGCCGTAATAAGCGCAAAAATGCGGTCTTGGGGGTTTCCCCCATGAGCAATTTTTGTAAGAAGGAATCATTTTAAAACTCGTACCCAGGGACACTGGGGAATGGAAACTGCCTGCTGATAGCGTACTGTCAGGGATGAATGATGCAACCATCATTCATCTAGATAAGTGCTACGCAGGAATTCCTACTCGTGAGTGTAGGAAGCCAGCACCTTATCCGAAGGATAGGTGTCTGGAGAACGTCACGCAACTTTGACTTTAATCAGATTCCCTTCCTGTTTAAATTCATATACAGGCAAGGGTTCTGTTGCTGGACCAGCAAGCACTCCGCCATCGACTCCAAACTTCGAGTCGTGACAAGGACAGACTAATTGTTCATCATTTCCTTTCCAAACAACATCACATCCTTTATGGGTACATTTAGGATTCAAAGCTGCCAATGTTCCACCATTAGAAACAACAATTACGCCCAATTGTCGATCATATATATATCCTGTTTCTTCTAGTTCTTGATTAGTTCCTACAGCAACAAATCCCTCTCCATCAGGAGTAGAGTCGATTTCGACTGTTGCAGATGGAGTAGGGTTAACCTCACTAGAAGAATTATTATTAGAAGAGCAAGCAGCAATGACTGCGGGTAAAGACGAAGCCAATGTTCCCACAGTGACCCAACCTAAGAATTTACGACGTTCCATGTTCTTTCCTCAAGGATGAAATTATATCTGGGTTACGGGTTAGAGTTGAGCTAATTAATTACCAGCTCAACAAAAAACAATTAAATTCGCTCTATTAGCCAAATAAAGCGGAAATAGCTTTACCCATATTTTCTGGTTGCATTGCTGCGGTTGCTGCTGTGGGTTCGTAGCCACAATGTACCATGCAATCTGCACATTGAGGGTTTCCACTAGCCCGTCCGTAATTATCCCAATCAGTATTATTTATGAGTTCATGATAGGTTTTATAGTGTCCTTCATTTAGGAGATAACAGGGTTTTTGCCAACCCAAAACGCTATAACTAGGACTACCCCAAGGAGTGCATTCAAAGTCTTTGTCTCCCATTAGAAATTCTAAAAATAGGGGATTATGATTGAAGTTCCATTGTTTTTGTCCCGATTTCCAAGGAGCAAGAATAGCTCTAAATAAAGCTTTGGTTTGTTCTCGCTTCAAGAAACTATCTTGATCTGGCGCCCATTCATAACTGTAACCAGGAGAAATCATCATACCATCCAGGTTCAAATCTTCCAGGAAATCGAAGAATTCTTGCATTTCCTTGGGGTCTGCTCCTTCAAATACAGTGGTGTTAGTAGTGACTCGAAAACCCTTGGCTTTTGCTGCTTTAATAGCTGCGATCGCCTTGTCAAAGACTCCCGAACGATCTACACAGCGATCGTGTTGTTCTCTTAATCCGTCTAAATGAACGCTGAAAGTCAAGTAGGGGGAAGGTTTAAATTTACTTAAACTTTTTTCCAATAACAAGCCATTGGTACATAAATAAACAAATTTTCTGCGCTCAACTAGTCCTTGAACAATTTCTCCGATTTGGGGATGAAGTAGAGGCTCTCCTCCAGGAATAGAAACCACTGGTGCGCCACATTCTTCAACCGCAGCAAAGCATTCTTCTGGGGTAAGATGCTGCTTGAGTATTTCTGCTGGATGCTGAATTTTCCCACAGCCAGAGCAAGCTAAGTTGCATCGAAATAAAGGTTCGAGCATCAAAACTAGGGGAAATCTTTTTTTACCCTGTAATTTTTGGGCAAATAGGTATTTGCCCACAGTTAAAGCCTGTTGTAGTTGAATTGCCATTTTCTCCTCGTACACCAATATATTTTTGCCGTTTATTCTAATGAGATTTATCGTCTTTGGCAAAAATTTGCTTCTATCTTACGTCTTTTTGTAGCGAATGTTATTTTTTATCCGTTTTTGAACCTGTTTACTTCTCAAATAGGTGAGGTATACTCTATCAACGATCAACAAAAACCAGGGCATTTAATTGCATCTCATT
The DNA here is from genome assembly GCA_030065315.1 of Xenococcaceae cyanobacterium MO_167.B52. Classification (GTDB taxonomy): domain Bacteria; phylum Cyanobacteriota; class Cyanobacteriia; order Cyanobacteriales; family Xenococcaceae; genus JASJCP01. The sequence continues at coordinate 5,910 of JASJDB010000192.1, forward strand.
AAAATAAAGACCGGTGTGGTGTTTTAAATCCATCTAATTTGATACATATAGGAAACCTTTAGCTTTCATTATTAACCCTATCAAATAAACAAATATTAAAACAATATTAAATAGTCTAAGATGGTAAGTGGTGTTTGGAGGAATAAAGTGTTTACGAGACTTGCACAACAACACCGTCAATTCGTACGCGACTTGGTGATGGATCTTCAGGCTTTAGCGATCGCCTTAGAGAATCGTGGTTATCTGGCTTCCTGCTATACCTGTGGGGGCGAGATGAATAGTGCTTCTTTTATGGCAAGCTTAGGAGAAGAGCATCTGATTCGCTTTTTAGTTTCTGATTACGGCATTACTTGGACTGAAATGCGGAATGATCGTGAATTGATGAAACTAGAAGGAGCAGAAGCAATTAATCAGCTACAAGATTTGGCAGACTTAATCAAATATCAAGCTCCTACCCCTCAGAAGCCTAACCAAGAACAGAGAACAAACAACGAAACGTTTTTAAAACCAGGTTTGTTTGCCAATAAAAAAATTCCTTCGTAATCAGTTTTTAGCTTCTAGATGTTAACTCGGCAATCTATTGTAAAAATAAATTAATGCCTACAGATAGGCTGGTTTTTTTACACGAATGATTTCCCCAAATGACTCCTACTAAAACTGCGGATACTAAACTAAATTTAAAAGATCCCAAATACTATTTCAATCGAGAACTAAGTTGGTTAGAGTTCAATCGTCGAGTATTGCATGAAGCCTTAGACGAAAGAACCCCCTTACTGGAACGCCTGAAGTTTATGGCAATTTTTAGCTCTAACTTAGACGAATTCTTTATGGTTAGGGTAGCAGGTTTAAAACAACAGGTAGAAGCAGGAGTAACTAAATTATCTTTGGATGGGCGTACTCCAGCACAGCAGCTTGAGGAAATTGGGGAACTGCTCCGCCCCATGATCATCAAGCAGCATCAGTTTTTCCAAAAAGTTCTGATTCCAGAATTAGCCAAAAACAAAATTCATATCTTAGATTATGTTGATTTGAATCAAGAGCAAAGAACCTATCTTAATGAGTTTTTTGAGGAACATATTTTTCCAGTTTTAACTCCCTTAGCTATTGATCCTTCCCACCCTTTCCCTTATATTTCTAATCTCAGTCTTAATTTAGCAGTAGTTATTAAAGACCCCGATTTAGAAGGTGAGTTATTTGCCAGAATCAAAATTCCTAAAGTATTACCCCGTTTTATTCCTCTACCAGAAGAACTAGGTCAAACATACAAAGGTAAGAAAAGTATTTGGACGGGTATCCCTATCGAACAACTGATTACCCATAATCTAGAGTCGTTGTTTTCTGGGATGAATATTCAAGAGTGCTATAGTTTTCGAGTCACTCGTAATGCGGATTTAGCCGTAGAGGAAGATGAGGCGGATGACTTATTACTAGCCATTGAAAAAGAACTGCAAAAAAGACGGCTCGGTGGTTCTGCCGTGCGCCTGGAGATTCAAGCTTCTACTCCTAAAGAATTGCGCTCCACTATTATGAGGGAATTATCTGTGGGAGAAAATGATGTTTATGACATTGATGGTTTAGTGAGCTTGGGGGATTTAATGTTTTTCATGAAACTACCCTTAAGTGACCTGAAAGATCAACCTTGGTCTTCTGTTTTACCTTCAAGATTACAACGTCTTCAGGGGATTGAAGATGGACATGATTTTTTTAAGATTATTCGTGAAGGAGACTTACTGGTACATCATCCCTATCATTCTTTTAGTCGGACTGTACAACGTTTTATTACCGAAGCAGCGACAGATCCTGACGTTTTAGCGATTAAAATGACTCTTTATCGCACTTCTGGGGATTCTCCGATTATTAAAGCTTTAATTGAAGCAGCACATAACGGTAAACAAGTAGTAGCTTTAGTAGAGCTTAAAGCCCGTTTTGATGAAGAAAATAATATTAACTGGGCAAGAAAGTTAGAAAATGCTGGGGTTCATGTAGTTTATGGTTTAGTAGGACTGAAAACCCACACTAAAATTACTCTTATTGTCCGACAGGAAGAAAATAAGATTCAACGTTACGTTCATATCGGCACAGGTAACTATAATCCTAAAACTGCTAGATTATATACGGATTTGGGTCTATTTAGTTGTCAGGAAGACCTGGGGGCAGATTTAACTGACTTGTTTAATTTTCTAACTGGTTACTCTCGGCAAAAGTCCTATCGTAAAATTTTAGCAGCCCCCGTTAATTTACGCGATCGCATGACTGAGATGATTCAGCGAGAAATAACTCATTGTCACAACGGAGGAAAAGGTCGTATTGTAGCCAAAATGAACTCTCTGGTTGATGGGCAAATTATTGCCACTCTTTACGAAGCATCTCAAGCAGGAGTCGAAATAGACTTAATAGTCAGGGGAATTTGTTGTTTACGTCCACAAATAAAAGGTATTAGTGATAATATTCACGTTATTAGTATAATTGGGCGATTTTTAGAACATTCTCGTATTTTCTACTTTCATAATCAGGGAAAAGAAGAGATTTATATTGGTAGTGCAGATTGGATGACGAGAAATCTCAGTCGTCGTGTGGAAGCGGTAACTCCCGTTGAATCTCCCAATCTAGCTAAAGATTTACAAGAAATTTTGGGGATTATGTTGGCAGACAATCGCCAAGCTTGGGAACTAAAATCTAATGGCACTTATATTCAAAAACAACCCAGAGGCAATGCCCAACCTGAAAGCACTCATAATATTTTGATGGATCTTACAAAAAATTCTTTTAAAAATACTTAGATGCAATAGTGAATTTTGGAGAACTTTCGGGCAACTTAAACATAGGTAATAATATTAATGCACAATTGGCTCTTTGAATATCACTAAATCTAATAAAGAACTTACAGCTAATATTCTGGTTGTAGATGATACTTCATCTAACTTGAGAGTGCTTTCTAAACTTCTCCAGGATGAAGGTTATGCTGTTCGTATTGCTTTAGATGGAGCAACTGCCATCACCATAGCAGAAGCGCAATGGCCCGACCTCATTTTGTTAGATATTCTGATGCCAGAAATAGATGGTTATGAAGTATGTAAGCAGTTAAAAAATTCAAAAAAAACTTGTGATATTCCTGTAATTTTTTTAAGTTCCCTAAAAGATATTTTTGATAAGAAAAAAGCTTTTGAAGTAGGAGGAGTTGACTACATTCCCAAAACTGGTGAATCTGAAGAAGTTCTGATCAGAATTAAAAATCAGCTTCTGATTCAAGCTAGTAAAGCGGAAATTGCTAAACTCAATGCCGAATTAGAAAATAGAGTCAAAGAACGTACAGAAGAATTAGAACTCGCCAATGAACAACTGCAAAAGGAAATTCTTCAACGTCGCAAAGCGGAAGATAAAATGCTCCGCAAAGCACTACAAGATCCCATAACAGGATTAATTAATCGTAGTTCTTTTTTTGGCAAACTTACTCAATCTATTCAACAGTTAAAGAAGCAGCCTAATGCCAAATTTGCTGTTTTTTCAATTGATTGCGACTGTTTTAAAAAAATCAAAAATACTTATGGTATTTTTGAAGCTACTCAACTACTGATTTCTATTGCTAACCGACTGATTGCCTGCTTTCCTCGCTCATCTTATATTGCTCGTTTTGAAGCAGATGAATTTGCTATTTTACTCTATGGTGTTGAGGAGTTTGAAGAGGTAATAAATATAGCTAAAAAAACTCAAAAAAGTTTGGCTTCACCTTTTGAACTGGAAAAAACTAATGTTCATGCCAATAATAGTATTGGAATTGTCATAATTAATGATAAATATGATTCGATCGAATCTATTTTACAGGATGCTAATATTGCTTTACAACAATCTAAAGCAAAAAACATTTACCAAGTTTTTCATCCAGAAATGGCTTTCAATAAATCCCCAGGAAAAAATGGTGCCACTTCTGAGGATGAATCTTATTTAAAAAACGCTATTGCTAATCAAGAATTTATTGTTTATTATCAACCAGTTATTTGTTTAAGTACGGGCAAAATTCTGGAATTAGAAGCTTTAGTACACTGGAATCATCCTGTCTATGGTTTAATTAGTGCTTTACAGTTTATTAGCTTGGCTGAAACAACAGGCTTGATCGTTGAATTAGGATATTTAGTAATATTAGAAGCCTGTCAAAATATAATTTATTGGCAGCAAGAACATCAACTAAACATTAAAGTCAGTATCAACTTATCTCCACAGCAATTTAAACAACCTGATTTAATACAAAAATTAGATCAAATTTTGGATGCTACAGGTATTGAAGGTAAATATCTCAAATTGGAAATACCAGAAAAGGCAATTATAGATGCTCCTGAAGCTGCCTTTAAAACTATAGAAAAGTTACAATCCCGTCAGATCGAAGTTATAGTAGACGACTTTGGTAAAGGATATTGCCATCTAAATCATATTGCTTTGACTTATTTAATGAATTTTCCCCTTAAAAATGTCAAAATCAATATCATGTTATCTGAAGAATCAAATAATAAATCTCTCAATCTCAAATCAAGTTGGGAACAGAATTCAAATAATATGTTTGAATTGTTGATCAATTTGGCTAATCAAATGAATCTAAAAATTACAGTCAAAAATATTGAATCAAATCAGCAACTTAAATACGTTAAATCTCTAGATTGTGATTATGGACAAGGAATAACTATTTCTCAGCCCTTGGAAAAAGATTCTTTGGCTGAACTTTTATTATGGACAACTTGAAAACGGTTAATAGTTATCAGTAACTACTAACTATAGCGTTTCCAAATGAGACATAAAAATTTGCTCCTGCCTCCTGCCCTCTGCCTTCTGCCTTTCCTAACCAGCCCGTTCACGATTCAAATGGAAACGCTATATCAACAAATTCTACGAATTCTCAAAAGGCTCATTTTGTATTAGCCCCACTAGTATCCTTCTTGCTCCTTCAAACCGATTTCTACCATGAGCCATGAGAATATTGTCAAGTAATAAAACATCTCCTTTCTGCCAAGGAAACGTAATCTTTTGACTAGCAACAGTTTGCCGAATCTGCTCTAAATCTGTCAGAGCAATTTCTGAGTTGTCTCCATAAGTGTGATGATAGTAATAAAACTGCTCAATTACTGGTGCAAGTGCAGCAATACACTTTAGCTTTAAGCTTTTATAATGGTTTGCCCAATAGGATAAATTGCTTTTGTGTAAGACGTGAACTTGGTTAAACCAAACTTGTTCGCCAGTGACTTGATGAGTAATAGATGGAGGACGCACGCAATTATCAACTTCTAGGTAAAATCGAGACCAATTCAGTTCCCAGTTTAATTTTGCTGCTAGACTTTCGACTTCGCTGCGACTATTAGTTCCAAAAGTTTCTTGCCATGTCCTAACTGCTTTATTTCCAGTGATATTAACGTTAGGCAAACGCCGACGAAGACGGACTCCTTTGGCTTGAAAACGCTCTATGAGTTCTGGTGGCAATGCTTTAAAGACGGCACGCATATCCGCAATGGGAGTTTCCCCACCTTTGTTTGGCGCTACATCGCAAAAAAAGGCAATTTTATCGGGAAATTGCCAATGGAAACTCCTCTCTTGATGCAGTTCAATGGGTACGTATGAAGGTGTATCAGTAGAGGTATAAACTTGATTAAGAACGGCGGTACGGGGTGATGTACTTCCCTCATCAGTTGCAACTTGTGAAGAAAACGCCGCAATTATAGCTTCAAAGGCTTCTGCTCCCTTAATTGCCTTGAAACCCCTCAAGAGGATACCACCAGTGCTTTGAAATTCTGTTTCTAAAGAGGTACGCTGTTCTCTAAGCCACGACACTATTTCATTTAAAGGAGCTTCTACACTGTTTTCTTTAGGACTGATTATACAAGGAGCTGGTCGGTCTGATAAAAAATGTTTGATAGTGTCCATGACTAGAGCAAGATAAATAGAGATAGTTTACTTACTAACTCTGATTGCAGCGATATTAGTATTTTTGTAATCTAAATCGGATTAGTGAAGCACAATAATAGACCATTGCAGCACGGCTATCAACCCTAAGTTTAATAAAAATTCGGCGTATATGTGTCGCAATTGTCCACTCACTAATTTGAAGTAAATTTGCCATTTGCTTATTAGACATTCCTTGAGCTGTGAGAGTGGCAATTTGCAATTCTCGTTCACTCAAAAGATTATAAGGATTATATTCTGTATCCATCAGTAATCCTTCAACTTCTACTATGGAATAATTTTTTTCTCCAACTCGAATTTGTCCAACCACTGAACAATAGCCACTTCCCTCAGAAAAACTGAAATCTAATTTTTGATCAGATTGCCAACGTTTATTTGCATCATAAATAACCCAAAATAAAGAATTATCTATCCAAAATTCTCCTAAAATTTTTACTGCTAATAAATTAGCTACCTCTTGATCTACTAGGTGCTTAGTAAATTGTATTTTTTCCATAATATTTTATTAATTTAAACTGTATTTAAATTAAGTATTAATGCAATTTGCTAATTAATAATAAAACTATTTTATTGTTATTTCAGTAAAATTACCTCCATAAAATCACTGATCTTTAATGTATATTAATTTTTGGTTGGTAGCATAACTACTATTTTTACGTAAAAATACTTGCCTTAAAACCTTTGATAAAATATGGAGTTGTAACAAAAAACTTAGCTATTAAATAAGTCAAGCTAATTAGATATTAAACATTAAAAAACATTTTAATAAAGCTATTATATTGATTGTATTTTCTAGTTATAGTGCATACCAAAAAGCTCTAGCTTTTCCCCAAAAATAATCTCCTACTTGGAATTCTTCTGGAATGTTACTAATATCTGTAGATTCAGTTACTAAACGTTTTTGAGCTAAATTGGTTGCGATATATGGGGTGGGAATTACTAAATGGAGAACTGCAAGTCTGACTTCAGCCCAAAAGAGTTTTGCTAGACCATTATTAACCATTAACTGACGCACGTATTGACGTTCAACGGCGACCATTGGTTCTTTGGGT
>JASJDB010000193.1 GCA_030065315.1 Xenococcaceae cyanobacterium MO_167.B52
ACCAATTCTAAAAAAGAGGACTACAAATAAATTTCTCCCTTGTCTCCCTTGCCCCCCTTGTCCCCCCTGTCTTCCTATCAAACATCTGTAGTCAATATTTAGAGAACTGGTATTACCCTGCTTTTGATGCACCATTCGACCGCTATCTCTATATGGATGCAGATACTTTATCTACGACCATTTTTTGTCGCGGTTTTTGTAGGGGCGAACCCTAGTTCGCTCCTACACTGGGTAATGAAACAGTTTCATCTAGTTTGGTTAAGAGTAAAGTTCTCGACTTGAGATTTATTATTTTCTAAACTTTATGTTCTGGGTTTTGAAAATCACTTTTACAACCTGCATCCCAAACATGGGGCTGATTACCATGAGCGGGGATTCCTCCAGAATCTTTAAGCATTCTGGCTAGATGCAGACAGTTCCAAGTTAAAAAAGTAGTATTTCTGTTGGTAAAATCATTCTCAGGTCCACCAGAACCAGGATCTAGGTAAGAAGGACCAGGTCCAACTTCCCCTAGCCATCCTGCATCAGCTTGAGGAGGAATCGTATAGCCAATATGAGAAAGAGAAAAGAGAATATTCATGGCACAATGTTTGACACCATCTTCATTACCAGTGATTAAAGTTGCACCTACTTTGCCATAATCTCGATATTGACCTTTTTCGTTCAGAACATGAGTATAACCATACATTCTCTCTAGTACTCGATTACAAACAGAACTCTTTTCTCCTAACCAGACTGAAGTACACAAAATCAAAATATCGGTTGCATCAATTTCTTTTTGAATTATAGGCCAATCGTCTTTATCCCATTCATCGGTTTGAGACATATCTAACCCTAGTCCTGCGGGTATTTCGTAATCTACTGGTCGAATTACTTTGGTTTGCACTCCGTTTTTTTCAAAAATAGCTTTGGCAATATCAATTACACCTCTGGTATGAGATAGAACCGGGGTTCTATTAAGAGTACAATTCAGAAAAAGGGCTTTCAGATCATCGTATTTTGCAGGTGTATTTTCACATAGATTCTCTGTTATTATTTTTAGTTGTTTTGTCATAAGTTTGTTTAATTGATAATTATTATTATCCTCAGCTAATAAAGCCTTGATATAGAGTTATGTCATAATCTTTAACATTTATTACTATTTAACTGGCTTTAATTTTTTCCATCCTTTTGTGAAAATTTTTCGCCAAGTATTCTGTTGTTCCTTTGGGGCAAGAGAGTTATCATCTGGAGGATGGGATTCTCCTAAATAACGGTAATGTTTCCAAATATCCCAATAAGGACAACCAGGTTCAATTTTAATTCCAGCCCAATGTAAATACTGTATTGGCTGTTCTGTTTTTGGGTCAAATAATTTATAATCTTGTTGTTGAAAATGCTTACTTCCTGCCCAACTTCCTGGAGCTTTTTCTGCTCTATTGACGATATTAAAACGTTTTTTGATCCGAGTTAGAACCATATAATTAAATATGGGTTGATCTGATACTTTCTGCGAGAAATCAAAGTATTCTGGATTAGCAGCGCATTCAGTAAATATCTTGGTTAATTCTGCTTCGGTAATAATATTTTTTTTAGCTCCCCACAGTCCACTATTAAAAGTGTCTTTCAAGTCAGTTTCTTGAATTACTGCTGCTTCTAAAATTTTTGGTGTAAAAATATTCTTTAATCCAGATTTATGTTGATAGTCATAACAAATAAAATCATAATGAGTAAAATAGTTGAGAAAATCAATAATTTTATCAAATACAACTATATCTGTATCAATATAAAGGAATTCTTCAAACTCTCCAAACCAACAAGCTTGTTTTCTTAATTTATTAGGTTTATCAAAAAAATTTTCGCCGAAAATATCATAAAGTTTCTGAGAAAGTTGGTCAATAAATTCTAAATCTTGATAGATTTTTACTCCATGAGATTCTTCTAAAGTATTTGCTACTAAATGATAGTTTTCATCGTAGGGAATTAAAACTACAGGAGTTTCTTGATCATATATCCTAATACTATTCATTAATGCGATCGCATGATCGATTACTTTATCATTGGCAGTGATATAAATACCGCGTTTTTGATTCATTGTTAAACTATTAATTATTAGTAATTGTCAATCTTAATTTACGAGTTATTTTCTGGAATAAATTGGCTTGAGGATTGTAAGGTTTGGGTTTAGTAGTAAATTTAGGTAATTTTTCTGGTTGATCGAGATAGCGATAGTATAAAAATAAATCTCGATAAGGGAAAGCAATATTTTCTCCTTCAGATACTTTTTTAAATAAACTAGAAGACAAGCCAATATAGTGAATGTAGGTTAGACGATTGTTTTTATCATATAAAATATGGTCTTTCTCCTCAAAATGAGTTGAAGTTACACAACAGCCAGTAATACTTTCTTTCGGAAGCTGTAAAGCCAAATTATAAATAGAACTACCAGAGCGCATCATCATATAATTAATAATAGTTTGGTCTGGTGCCATCGGATAAAGAATCTCTGCCTCTCCTGATGCCAAATATCCTAATAAATCATCTCTCATTGATTGAGAAAATAAGTTTTTCTTAGAGGCATAAAATCCAGAACAAAATATTTCTTGCTCCACTCTAGAATTAGGAAAGATACTGTTTAATTGAGGTGAGTTTACATTATAAACATGGGTAGGGTCTTTATGTTGAAAATCGTAAACAATACAATCATAACTGTCTAAAAGATGCCAAATTTTATCTATAGGACTCATTAATAAAGTATCTGCATCCATATAAATATAGCGGTCGAATGGTGCATCAAAAGCACAATAACGGCGATGAGTCCCTATACGATGGTAAGGTTCATGATCTACTTTTGGCCACACCTCTTTTGCGAAAGGATGGACATCCCAAATAGAACGAACATATCGATCCCACTTTGCTATCGAATCAAGATCATCATAAAGCTCTACATTGGGTCTTGTAGATGCAAATTGAGCTAATTTTTCCGTATTATCATCGTAAGGATAAATACACACAGGCATATCTTTGCCTGCGTTGGTTTCGATGCTATTAACTAAAGCCACAATTTGATCGTAAACGCGATCATTTCCCAAAGTACAAATGCCATCCATATTTTCAGTTAACAGTTAACAGTGAACAGTTATTATCCGAAGGTGTCCTAACCCTAAAGGGTACACCTTCGGATAAGGATACCGCTTCGAGTCCTAAAGGATCCCTAAAGGGTACACCTGCGGATAACACCTTCGGATAACCGTAGGGAATCCTTTAGGGCATATACCCTTTAGGGCAGTGAACGCTAATGTTGATCGACAAAATTATTCAGCCAATTTAGTAAATTCAATTCGTGTAAAATAATTTGTCTGGCTTCAGCAATTTTATCCTTTGCCTCGTACCAAGCATCGGGATTTGCGGTTACTTCTTTAATATAGGCAACTCCTTTTTGATCCAGACTCGGAAGCCTCAAAAAACTACCCGATGGCAAAAGTTTATCTGCTGCCGAACCACCATAATATATGGGCAGACACCAACTTAAGAGGGCATCCCAGAGTTTTTCACTAACATATAAGTCATTTTCAGCATAATTTTCGATCGCCAGATTATAGTAATAGGGTGCCATAACGTGCCATTTATTCTCCACTGACCCCAAACTATTTGACCATTGAGGTAAACCTCGTCCGTAGAGATCGAACTTTACTTCACTGTCTTGGAGGGTTTTTAAGAAAGTCAATCTTTGTCGATGATTTTGGCTGCGAGCGATCCCCGAAGTTATCCAACTACAAAATGCTGACTTTTCGGGGATATTTCCTGAATCTAATTCTGAGAAGGGGCGATTAACATACCATATTGCTGGCATATAGTCAGGGATAGGAGCTAAATCATCGGGTCCAGAAACATATCCGCAATATTTACTCGCTAGTTGGTAATTCCGTTGATTAATCTTGACTATTTCTGGTAAAGGTGGCTCACGCAACAAAAAAATAGTTTTTTCTTCGGGAACTTGTTGAATAAGAGAATGAACTTGCTTTTTAGGGTTAGTCGATTTTGAGCGAAAGTATTTTTGGGTTAAATCCCTAAATTTGCCAGAATTAACTAAAAATTTGCTCTTATTAGAAGTTTTTAAAGAGCGTTTATTAAAATCATACTGATAGAGCAATAAAAAATCGGGTTCGGAAGCATTTGCTAATATCTGAATATTTTTCCAGATGCCAAAATTGTGAGGTGTTTGTTTCCATAGCCAATCTCTAGTAGTACTTAAGTTTTTATAACCACTGAGCATGGCAAATTTTTTCTGGCTCATGTTATGAGGATTTTAGTTATCTTCGTAGTTTATACTCAACCACCGAAAACTCCCTCCTCCGTGATTTTACTGGGATACAGATAGGAGTTAAGTGAAATTTTCTGAGTAATTACTATACCCATATTAGATTACTTGAGGTTATCTTCGATCTGAATATAGGCAAGTAAGTATATTTCATGTCCACAGAAATAAGGAGTCACAGAGCTACAGAAAAATTTTCTTTCATTTACAGTCTGACTGTTTCCCGTGATTTTGATCAAGATTTGGAATCAACAGAAGCAATCTCTGTAGAAAATGAAGCATCTGGCTCGGAAATGGCAATAGAAGACTGGATTAGGGAGTTTAAAAACTCATCTGCTCTAGTAAAACGTTCTACCACTTCTAAGCCATCTTCTATCGTAGTCTCTGAACCTACTACTATTAGCGATCGCTGGTACGATCTGGACTTAAATCCTGCTGTACCAGAATTAGACTTGTTATCTATTGCTCCAGCTCCCAATTCTGATTCCCTAAACAGAGATCAGAGATACTTAGACAAAATATTTTTTACAGTTGCTTGTGGTTATTTCCTATTCGTTTTGTACTGGCTTCTAGGCTACAAAAACCCTCAATTTCCCAAGGTTTTTGCTTTTATTACAGGTCAGCCTCAAGTAACTATTTCTCAGTCTGATGCCGAGTTTCTGGACTATATGAAGCGATCTCTAGAAGTAATCGACCGAAAATTACTCGCCCAACAAAAAGAAATTACAACAGCATCGAAAAATAATTCTTCTAACAACGATATAGTTTATGTTCCAGTCTATACTCCTAATCCTAACACTCAAGCTCAAAATTCTACTCCTATCCCCTTACCTCCACCACCCCCACCAACTGCCAGATTTAACACCCCCGTTGCCAATATCACCCCACCACCTCCCCCTCAAATAGAACTAGAAACCTCTGTCAATATTTCTGATAATCTCGAATCCCTAGCAACCGCAACAACACCAGAAGTTGCTCCTGCGGTTAAACCAACTAAAAATTATACCTTGGTAGGGTTAATGCAATTGGGAGCGAAGCCCACGGCTATGTTTAAAGGAAGAGGTGGCACAAAACGAGTCTTGATCGGTCAGAATATTGATGATAGTGGTTGGAAGTTACAAGCAATCAAAGAGCGTAATGTGGTTATTATTCGTCAAGGTCAATATCGCACTATTGAGATTGGGGAAAGGTTTTAACAGTTATCAGTTATCTACCTTGTCTCCCCCATGTCCCTTATCTCTCCTAAATCGTGACGCGGATTTTTTGCCAAAGAGAGAGATATTCTTGGTTAATTTCGGGCTTGAGGGGACGAATAAACTCACTTTGAGCAAGATTATCTAATGTGGCTCTCATAAAGTCACGATTTTGAGTATTTTTACTCAAATTTATCGATTCCTGGTCAGTCCACATCGGGGATATGCCACTAGTAAATAAAGAAATTTGCTTTGCTGCTTTGGGTTGCCAACAAAAATCAATCCAAGCGGATAGGGTGCTATTATCAGCCATCTGAGGAGTGGATTTTGGTTTAATCCAGAGATCAGCCCACAGAGATGTGCCTGATTTTGGTACTACTACCCCTAGATTGGAATATCTTTTCATTAAGGGCAAAATATCGGAAGACCAGCCAACTGCTAACCAAGTATCTCCTATAATCAGGGGTTGTAGATATTTATCAGAACTGTAAAATTTAACTTGTTGATTAAGTTGAACCAGCTTGGTTTCTAAATCGGGAATAGAATCTATACTGTCGCTATTATAAGAATGTCCTAAAGATTTTAAAGTTAAACCAATAACTTCTCGATAACTGTCTAATAAAGAAATGCGATCGCGTAATTCTGACCGCCACAAATCATCCCAGTCTTGAGGTTGCCAATCTAACCCTTCAAATTTATCTTTACGATAGACAATAATTGTATTTCCCCAACGATAGGGCGCACCATATATTTCTCCTGAATCAGAGGATTTTCCGTTATTATCTCGCTTAACTAACTTCTGCCATAATAATGGCAACTTATCCCAGTTTTCCAGTTGATTTGAGTCTAAAGGTTGTAAAAGTTTTTGGTTAATAGCTGATTCTAACCAATAGTCCCCTAAAGTTAATAAATCAGGATTTTTGGGGGTTTTTTGGCGAAATAGACCCAATAATTTTTCCATAAAATTAGACGAAGATTCTGCTAGAGATGGATCACTAAGGAGCTTAAATAGTTCTGATAACTGAGCTTGGGGTTTAAATTTAACTTGATCTTTTTTGCCAATTTTTTTACGAAAATCACCAATTAATTGTAGGGGAATTGAACCCTGCAAGAGACTTACAGTAAAACCTTGTGGCGAATTACCACAGCTTGATAATAACTGAGCTATGGCAATGGTTGCTGTAGTGAGTAAAAAAGAACGACGACCAATCATGGCTTAATAAAATAGCGTTAACTACTAGGATTATTAAAATAACATCAAACCTCAGTAATAGACACCTTGTAGGTAATAAATAATACCTCGAATGCTGTTAGTTATTATCTATTAGTTTGCCACCAAGATGAATTGTTAAATGAATCAGAAATAGTCAGAAGTTTTTGGAGAATGCTCATAACATTAAGTGAGCAATCTTAATACAACTTCCGATTACTTATGGACACATTACAAATACAAATTCACGAACTCCAAAAAAAAGTTGATCGGCTTCATGAATTAGTAGAACGAATTAGTTCTCAAATTAATACTTTAACCGCAGAGCAGAAGCAGGGTATAGAAGAAGATTATTCTTTGTCTCCTTTAACTGCTGCTCGTCATCAGATGAAGTCACCCCAAAGACAATCCTTAAACTCTATGAGTCATAAGGATATTTTGATCGATGATACTAGTAATGGCAGCAATACTATTTCTGGAAGCGAACAGGAACTTTCCCCAGATATTCAAATTCGTCGTTTAACTGCCCAATTAACTGCTGCTTATAATCGCATTGCTGCTCTAGAGGAGCAATTACTATCATCCAGGATTCATTTTTAGTGACAGGTAATTTGCCCACAGATTATCAATATTAGTCAATAATTCGATAAGAGTGATATTTTTCTTGAGCTGGGCTGCGATCGCACATCCGCCAGCACCCACTCCCTCTTTAACATATCCTTGTTCATAAACACGGAATCCAGGATACCTTGACGTACTAAAACTTAATCCTGTGGCTAAAACCGAAACACCGCCTATAGTTTTAGCCAGCTTAACTGTGTTTCCTGTTGGGTCTTCCGCTACCCAGCGAGTTGTCCCTACGACAATTTCTGCGATGTTGCACGGAAGATTTAATTTTTCAGTCACAGCTAATATCAGAGCATATACTGCTAACATCTGGGTTCCTCCTGCCAGTAAAACCCCTGCCTTGAGGCTTCCAGCGATCGCCATTCCCGCAGCGACAATTTGCATCGGATCGCCAACAGCAGCAACCAGAGTTAAGGGATTGACCATTCCTAGATGCTCTCCCATTCCTGCTTGCTTGAGACTCTTGGCAACTATTGACCACTTCTGATCATGATTACAAGAAGGATGACTACTATTAACCATTCCTCTCGCTTCAATACCCAAACCAGTTAAGACACTTAAGGCAGTAGTCGTTCCCCCGACAACACATTCCCCAATAACTAGATAATCCGTAGTTTCAGCCAGCTTGGCTCCCCATTTCAAGCCCTGTTTTAACAGATGTTTAACCGTATCTAGGGTCATAGCACAACCAGAAGTAATACAGTTAGCTGCCACTCCTCCCAAATCAATCGTGTCTACAGAAGGAGGATGGGGTAATCCAGCATTAAAGATATAGGTTGGCATATCTAGGGTTTCTACCACAGCGCGAGTAATCACCACTGGAGAGATACCAGCTACTAAATGGGGTAAAGGATATTGGGGTTGAGAGCATCCTCCCGTAGCCAAAAATTCGGCATCTGCGATCGCTGTATATTGTCTGGCTTCAGGAGTCGCACCAGCAGCAGAAATACCAGGAATCAAACCTGTAGCAGTAAATCCCAAAATACAAGCAAAAGTCGGATTTTTACCCTGATACCGTCTTAGCCAACTTTGTCCCTTATTCCATTGGCTATAGATGTAGATCATTGAATTAGATAATGAGAGTTAAAGAACCGAATCAAAAGATTAAGTCACAGTTAGCTACAAGATTTAAGCTCATCCCACGCTTAAAAGACGTGGGATTTCACGTTCATGGTTCATGGTTCATGGTTCATCGTTTCAATCAACAATCAACAATCAACGGGCGGTGTTTCCTCCCTAGTTTAAAAGCATAGGGCTTCCACACCGCCCCTTTGTGTGAGTATAATAGTTGCTGCCTATAAGGTCTATTCTTGGCTAAAGCTTTTTTCCATAATAATTGAAATGACACAATCCAACTATCGCATCGAGCAAGACTCCATGGGAGCCAGAGAAATTCCCCAGGATGTTTATTATGGAATCCAGACTCTCAGGGCGACAGAGAATTTTCCCATTAGTGGCATTAAACCTTTACCTACTTATATAGATGCTTGCCTACTGATCAAAAAAGCTACAGCGATCGCAAATGGTGAGTTAAACTGTATTTCTCAGGATACCAGTAATGCTATCGTACAAGCTGTCAATGAGATTCTGGGAGGTAAATTACGGGAGCATTTTGTAGTAGATGTCTATCAAGCTGGAGCAGGCACTTCTCATCATATGAATGTCAATGAGGTGTTGGCAAATCGCGCTTTAGAAATTTTAGGAGAAGATAAGGGGAATTATAAAGTTGTCAGTCCCAACGATCATGTTAATTATGGTCAATCCACTAATGATGTAATTCCTACTGCTATTAGAGTTGGGGCATTATTAGCCTTAGAACATAGTTTATATCCTAACTTAGATAAGGCGATCGCAGCAATGACAGCTAAAGCAGAAGAGTTTCAGGATATAGTTAAATCGGGACGCACCCATCTGCAAGATGCTGTCCCTGTAAGACTAGGAGAGAGTTTTCGGGCTTGGGAACAGATTTTAATCGCCCATAAGACTAGAATTACTATTGCAGAACAAGACCTGTATCTTTTGGGTTTGGGGGGTAGTGCTACGGGTACAGGATTAAATACCCATCCCCAATATCGTTATCGAGTAGCGGAGTTACTAGCAGATTTTATTAACAAGCCTTTAGAGTCTGCCCCCCATCTTATGGCAGCAATGCAGAGTATGTCACCTATGGTAAGTGTTTCTAGCTCTTTGAGGAACTTAGCCCAAGATTTAGTTAAAATTTCCCATGATTTACGCCTTATGGATTCGGGTCCTCAAACTGGATTTAAAGAAATACAATTACCAGCAGTGCAGCCTGGGTCATCTATTATGCCAGGAAAATACAATCCTGTGATGGCTGAAATGACTTCCCAAGTATGTTTCCAGGTGATGGGTTATGATACTGCGATCGCTTTTGCCGCCCAGGCGGGACAATTAGAATTGAATGTGATGATGCCTCTGATTGCTTATAATTTGATTCACAGTATTGAAATTTTAGGTAATACTATAGGTGCTTTAACCGACCGTTGTTTAACAGGAATTACCGCTAGACGCGATCGTTGTTATCATTATGCAGAAACTAGTTTAGCCTTAGTGACAGCTCTAAATCCTCACATTGGCTACCTAAATGCTGCTGCTGTAGCCAAAGAATCTTTAGAAACAGGTAAATCAATTCGAGAAGTAGTATTAGCCCAAGGCTTGATGGATGAAACTCAATTAGCCCAAGTCCTAGATTTGGAAAAAATGAGTCAACCTGGTAGGGGATGTTGATGAAACCTCAGAATCCCCCACTGTCAAATTCCAATCAAGGATTAGGGAACATAAGCTTTGATTCACTTCAGTTGCAAATTTTATCTTCCTTGCTGCCTTTCCTGGAATTTGGGGCTTTTGTGTAATTTGAATTGGTCTAAAATTAGCAGCTGGCAAAATTGATACTATTATTCTGATAATACATCAGACCAATGAAAAATCTAAGAATACAACCAATTTAAGGTTAAATTCGTTACAGAAACTCCATAAAAGTTAATGAAATAATGACAATTTAAGAAAAGTGTACTGCTTCTCCAGCACAAAAATAGATTATGAATAATCTGGCTTCTTTAGTTTTACCCGCGGTTATTGGTTTAGTAGCAGGAATTGGTCACGGAATTGTTTCAGAGCAACTTAATTTACCATTTTCATTAGCAGAACAGATTTTTCCTTCATCCAGTTTGGAGTCTCCTTGGAATAACTAAGTACCAAAGAGAGATTATCCATAGATTATATTTAGGGTAATAATACTAATTACCTTAAATAGTTAATCTCATCCAACTAGTTAAACTTTTGTTAAAAAGTATCATTTACTACGGTTTTCCTGAAATAATCATAGTGACAAAGATTAAAACACTTTATGTCCTATGTATAGTCAAAACTCTACTCAAGTATCTTCTTTAGACCGAGCTTTAGGAATATCCTTAGCCATGTTTTCGATGTTTGTAGTTGGCTACACCGCTTCTCGTGTGTTCTTAAGTCAAGGGACAAATCAAACAGTAGTTGAATCTACTGTTATTCCTCATCAAGCTGCTATGTGGAGTGATTTAGCTCATTAGAACTTAAAAACGTCATTTCAGTTAACAGTCCTAAAGGATACAGCGACCCATTTTAACAGTTATCAGTTATCAGTACCTCCTGCTTAAGCAGCAGGCTTGAAATACTGAATTTTCTTTTTTATCCTCTTAAAAGAGGAGGCTTGATACCTTATTTTTTGGTCATCTTACTGAGTGAAGTTGGCAAAACCTAGACAGTTATTCTTGATCTCTTTCTAATATCCGATCTACTTTATTTTCTATTGCCATTCATCTTTTCAGAATTGTGGGACGATCTTCATCATGATTAATCAGAATCTTGGTTAAACCACTCTGAGTTTCTACCACCCTTTTCATGATGTCTCGCATTTCTGCCATTCCATTTCGTTCGCATTTCTGCCATTACTTCTTCATGTCTGAGGCGATCTGTGGCTTGTTGTTCCATCATCCCTTGAATTGCGCGAGAATTAGAGTTCGCTATTTGTTTTGTTTCCTGCAATTCCGTGCTTAATTTATCTAAGTTAGCTGAAGTTACTTCAATAGCATGAGAATTTGATTCTACTATTGCTTCAATTCTACTTCAGTGATCGCTGATGTTATTAGTCATAAATGTTATACTCCAAGCAAGTTTTTTAAAAGTTTAAGGAAGTCTCTGATTGTGATTGGTAGAGAAGCTTCCTTTTTTTCTAATATCAAATTGCTTTAGATATAACGTATAGAACCTTGATTTAAGTGCTCGCTATTACAAACTATATTTTTTAGGTGCGCTATGGTGAGGAAAGAATCATGAAACAGTAAGAAATAAATCAGACTATCAATGACTAATTTCACCATAGCCTCACAAGATGAATCAAATCAAGACCATGCCATCTGGCTAAATCTACAAAAAGCGATTTCTCAAAGTTCTGGGTTTAAAAGATGGCAAAAGGAACAAACAGATCTTAAACAAGAGAGCTTAGATATGTTAGTACGTCGTTATCTAGAAGAAACTTTAGAAACTCTAGCCTATTAATAATATTGGTGGTAATCAAGTTAAATTTATATACAAGAGACGTGTAGTACCTCGCCTCTAAAGTTTTTGTTGATTTTTAATTGAATATTTATTTTTCCGCTTTAACTTTTAGTTCCTGCTGATAAATACTTTCCAGAGGACTATGGTTATATAAGACCATTGTGGTGCTGCTGTTGGGTTCAAAACCAATGCGCTCGTAAAAACTTTGTTGATTAGTTGTAGTTAAATAAACTCTCTCTACTCTATTAACATCAGGATGGGTTAAGACGGTTTCTACTAATTTTCGCCCCAAACCCCATCCTCGATAGTCAGGGTGAATCACCACATCCCAGATTCCAGCACGATACACTCCGTCAGAAGTAGCGCGGGCAAATCCAATTATTCGCTCATTATCCCAAACTGTAACAACTGGATTACTATTTGTGATCGCAATTTCCATCTTTTCTCTACTACGGCTTTTTGCCCAAAATGCACCTAGTTGCAGTAATTGGAGAATTTGATTGAGATCGATTTTTGATTTATCAAGGCAAAATTGAATGTGGCTAGAATCCATTAGACGTTGAAGGTAATTATAAAGGATTAGTAACTAATACTATTCTTACAAGATTTCAGATAAATACGATACTTTTTTTGTCTTGATTTCTTGACCAACTTATCAGATAGAAAAGTGCTTTAGAACGAGAATATAGTAATTACTATAGGATTATTGCTTATTTCAAGTCTTAGACATGAGTATTTTTATCAGCACAGGAGAAGTTTCAGGAGATTTACAAGGAGGAATGCTAGTAGAGGCGTTGCGTCATCAAGCCTCAGCCTCAGGTAAAGAGTTAGAAATAGTCGCTCTGGGTGGAGAACGGATGAAAGAGGCAGGAGCAACTTTACTGGCTAATACTACTAGCATTGGTTCAGTGGGTTTGTTAGAAGCTTTACCTTTTGTCTTGCCCACCCTCAAAATTCAAAATCAAACCAAAAAGTATTTACAAAATAATCCCCCAGATGTTTTAGTTTTAATTGACTATGC
>JASJDB010000194.1 GCA_030065315.1 Xenococcaceae cyanobacterium MO_167.B52
AATCACTGACACATAGTTCCTGTTGCGCCAGCACTGAAAGAATACGCAAGCGATTGGGATCTCCCAGTAAACCAAAAAACTCTGCCATGCGCTGCGCTTTTGGTAGGCTAAGAGTTTGCTGAGGTAACTCTTCCAAATTCGGATTTTCTATAGGCTGAGAGGGATGACAAGTTAAATTGTCTTGATTCTTTTGAGAGATGACAAGATTTTTTTTAAGTGGAGTAGGAGAACCCATTTGATTAATTGCTGAAGATACTTTCATATATTCATTATTATACCGCCTAATTTTTTCTGTCGTCTTCAATTAATTATTTAACCAAAACATTAACTACTTTTGTATTAATCAAATAGCTGCAATTGTGATTACTCGCTTGTTTTCAAATGGAGAAAAATAAAAACTTTTTTTAATAGTTTTAACAGCCTGACTTTTTGGAACTAGCACTAGAGATGGGTAAAAACCGTACGAGTATTAATACTTTAATCAATCTAAAATACAAGTAGGATAGTTCTTTAAGCTAGTTACGGGTTTCCTTATTTCCTAAACTTTGGAACAATATCTACATTAGTAAATAGTCAAAATCAAGAAAATTAAGTTTAATGTTTAAAGCCACTCATTTACTAGTTTCCCGTTCTAAATCAACTCCTGTCCAATTAGTTAAAACTGCAGAGGGATTTTTTTTAGTAACTCAAATTGAATGGCAAAGAAAAAGCCAACCAGCATTTGAGATACGTCCAAGAGGTCGGTTTTTTTGTAAAGGCTTTCCTGTACTAGGATATAGTTTGCAGCCTCTCGACACTGAGAAGAGCCAGAATAAATCTGATGCCAGTCTTACTACTTGTTAATGCTTGTGTAGAAAAGAGGGAAAAAAATATTGAGCTTTCCCTTCAAAACTTGAAACTGCTTTACTTGAAGAGATAAATTGGTTAATTCGATACTATTTTAACCATTGCTTGGGAAGTGCAAGCCGTTGATTATCTGGGAGGATATCTTGAACATCGTCGCAAGACTCCCATTGGAATCCAGGTTCGTGCTGCATGGTTGGTTAAAATTATACGACTTTTGTGAGGGCTGGGAACTTGCCCGAAACGTTACTGCTCACCGCAACAAAAGAGTCTGATTGAGAATAGGACTACCGAAAAAGCAGTTGCTATAAAAGAAACTAAAGAGTGGATTTCATGCACGATGTGAGATTCAGGTATTATAGCTGGCATGACTACAATTGCTTCTGAAACTACCAGGTCTGCTACAGCAGTCGCGCCAACATTCGGAATGGCGACGATATTACTAATGGTGGAATGGATAGTGAAGCAGTTACAAATGCTCAAGGAAAAACAGAGTCAAATCGAATCTCAAGAACGTGAAATTGAGGCTTTAAAGAAAGAAAATGAACAGTGACTGGGGAGCCGAGTTAGTCGCTCAAATGTTCAGTTTTTTAGAAACCATGCGATTGCAAGGTGATGATGCTATCGCCCAACTGTGTGAATTATTGTCGTTAGCTGGTCGAAGTCCTCCTGGTCTGGGGATTGCTTAAATACTATTGGGCTTGTGGTATGGATGCTTCGGACAAGTCCTTCTTTTAGTTTGTTAGTGGGCATTGTCCGCTAACAAATTCTCCTTATATCAAATCACTCTAGATATGCTATTAATACATTTGGCGATCGCTAAATTGCCAAACATTAGTTCGATTACTTGCTATCAATTTATTGCTGATGCTTTATCTGTAGCAAACATTTAGTGATTTAATATTATGTCTTCCTTCCCATTAAAAATTGATGTCACCAAGGGTGCTTTTCAATAAGACTTTGTTATTGCGGTGAGCAGTGACAAATCTTTACGCCACTGGCGCGCCTGATTATTTTTGGCAATATTCCAACTTAAAACTTTAATGGAATCTTTCGGGAAATCTGATGGTGAAGGATGAATTTTGTCAATGGTAGTTTCTGCAACCATCCCGAATCTATAGATGGGAATTAGTTGTTTCAGATAAGACAGAGTACTTGGTTCTTGTAGCTCGAACATTGGCAAGAGATTACACAACTTAAAGTTAGTCTAACATTTGCGTTTGGGCATTTAGCCTATTTTCGCAGTGGAATTAACTGACCTTTCCCAAAATCTCTATTTCTCTTAATTCTCAAGAACAAAGAGAGCGCAACTCGTCTTCAGAAAAAAAAAGAAAAAATAGTCAATCTTATTTACGATGATAGGAGAGCGCGATACTATATCGAAGCTAATTATTAATTATTATTTCCTCACAAGTTATTCAATTTATTAATTTATTCTAAAAATAGAAAGAACCAAGCTCTATTTCTGAGTCTAGAATAGCTTGCTTTTTTAAATATGTCTAGTCTGGTTAATAGGAGGATGAGGGATAATGAAACTATATTTTCATGATGATAAATTCCCTAACCTAGAATGGAAAGTCAATGAAGCTGAAGTAGATTCAGTTGATTCGAGAGAGAAAGAACACCATATTTCACAGAAAGAGACTAAAAAGTCCTATTCTCAACAACTGATTGGGAAGGTAATCACTGATGATGAGTTAAGAGAAGCCTCAATTCGCCAACGGGTTAGATTTGTGGACAGTCATCTCTTTGATGAATATTGGGGTGAACCAATATTCATTCCCCACACCAATAATTAAGTCATAAATAGAAGGAAGGTATAAAATGAAAACCATTCTTAAATCTGCCTCAATTTTCCCGCAAATGGTGGAGTTAAGACGGACTTTCCACCGCAATCCAGAACTTGCTTTTGAAGAGAAAGAAACCGCTGAAACTATCATCAAAGAACTTCGGCGACTAGATATTCCTTTTGACTACGCTGGAGTTGGGAGTGGAGTCATTGGCAGAATTGAGGGGGGAGATAAAGATTCTCCAACCGTAGCTCTGAGGGCAGATATGGATGCCTTACCAGGGACTGAAAACACAGGACTTCCTTTCGCATCCCAAAACCCAGGTAAGATGCACGCTTGTGGTCATGATGGTCATATGGCAATGTTGCTAGGAGCAGCAGCTTTGCTTAAAGCCGATCCCCCACCAGGAAATGTAGTCTTAATTTTTCAACCAGCAGAGGAGCGAGGAGGAGGTGCTAAAGTAGTTATGGCTTCAGGAGCTTTAGCAGAAGTAGATGCCATTTTTGGGGGTCATGTTACCCGTCACTATCAAGTAGGAGAAATTATGGTGGCTAGTGGCACAATTACCGCCCATTCCGATGGCTTTACCATTAGAGTCAAAGGTAAGGGTGGACATGGTGCTAGACCTCATGAAGCTGTAGATGCAGTAGTCGTAACTGGACTGCTAATTATGGCAGTTCAAACTTTGGTCTCCAGAGAAATTAATCCCGCTTATCCTTCTGTAATTACCATTGGTCAAGTAGAAGCAGGGAGTGCAGGTAATGTGATTGCTGAGCAAGCAACCCTAAGCGGTACAATTAGGACAACCAATTTAGCTGTCAGAGAACATATTATCGAAGGATTGAAAAGAATTGCTAAGGCTGTCGGTGCTCTGCACAATGCCTATGTTGAAGTTGATATTAGAAAAGGATATCCTCCAGTAATTAATACAGAAAAAGAAACAGAAATTGCTCGACAAACAACACTCAAAGTACTAGGCAAGTCAGGATTAGCAACTATGGATCATCCCAGTATGGGAGGAGAAGATTTTGCCTACTATTTACAACAGATTCCAGGTTGTTACGTCAGATTTGGTGCTTGCTATCCAGGCTGCGAACAAATTCCGCTCCATAGTCCTTCTTTTGACTTTGACGAAGAAGCCTTGAAAGTTGGTGCTGCCTTCTTTGACCAAGTAGCTAGGGACGCGATTTGTAAAATAGCTGCTGCGCGCTCCGTTGAATATACTAAAAAGAGGTGATTGAAGATGAAATTCAATGGTTCGACCAGCTCGACTTTGGGCATGGAAATAGAACTACAATTGTTAGACCCCAATACTTTAGATTTAGTAGATGGTATTTTACCTCTGATCAAATCTTATCCCCAACAACCTTTTACTAAGCCAGAATATAATCAAGCTACTGTAGAAATCAACTCCCAGGTTTGTTCTAACATTCAAGAGTTAGAGACAAATATGTTCTCCCTTCTTACTTCCCTACAAGCAAGGTGTGAAGAGCAAGGAATGACTCTGTGTGGAGCAGGGACTCATCCTTTTTGTCAACGTTTAATTTCTATTACTCCTATAAAAAGATATCAAGCACAGTCCGAGATGGCAGGTTATCTATCTTATTGGGTGACTTTTGCCCAGCACGTCCATGTGGGAATGTCTTCGGGAGATGAAGCAATAGCGATCGCAAAAATGCTGAAACCTTATCTTCCGATTATGCTGGCTTTATCTGCCAATTCTCCTTTTTGGCAAGGTTATGATACGGGCTATGCCTCTTTTCGTCACAGACTTTTAGCCAGCCGAGAAACTTATGGGATGCCTCCAACTTTCAAAAACTGGCAGGATTTTGTGAATTTCTTTGACAGTACTCAACAAGCCAAAATTGTTAATAGTATCCGTGATTTTCATTGGGATTTGCGCCTCCAGCCGAACTTGGGAACTCTAGAAGTGAGAGTGATGGATACTCAACCAACCTTAAAAGAAGCTTTGATGTTAGCTGCTTTTGTCCACAGTTTAATTGTCTATCTCAAGAATTACCGTGGAGGCAAAGCAACAGGATTTCTTTTAAAGCCCAATCATTGGTGGTTAGAAAAAGAAAACCTCTTTCGAGCTTCCTGTATGGGTTTAGCAGCGAACTATATTGAAGATAGTCAGGGTCATATTAGACCAGTTAAACAAGTTATTGCCGATATCCTAGACTCTTTAACAAAAACTGCAACTCGACTTGACGAAACAGAATATCTACAATCTATTTACAGTCGTCTAATAGAGAACCAGCCTAATTTTTCTCAAGAAATTCCCTCCTATCTCCGTCAGCGTCAGATTTGGCAAACAACTGGTTCTCAAAAAGCAGTGGTTGCTTTTCTGGTTAAGGAACTTAAGCAGGAACTGCAAGGTTTATCATTAGTTGGGGGAACTTATAAGCCTTATTCACTAATAGTACAGCAGGACAAGGATCTGGATCATGTTTAATCTGTGTATGTTCTCCATAGCTTTTATGTAACATTAGTTCTTATCGATTGTGCACTCTTCCATTGCCTCACATGATTTCCCTAGAGGGATTCAACCTTTCACCACAGCTATGGGTCGCAAACGAGCAACTTTATGAGCAATACCAGCTTGACTTACAGTTTCCACAACACGGCTGACATTTTTATAGGCTTGAGGAGCTTCTTCGGCTAATCCTGGCATCGAGCCAGCATGGACATTAATCCCTTGCTGTTCAAGTTTTTCTCTAAGGCGATCTCCCCTAATGGTACGTTTTGCCTGTCGGCGACTCATCACCCGTCCAGCACCATGACAACTTGAGCCAAAGGATAATTCTTCGTTAGCAATTGTACCGAGAAGAATCCAACTCTCAGTTCCCATTGAACCAGGAACCAGAACTGGTTGCCCTAAAGGACGATATTCAGCTGGCAATCCCGCAAATCCAGGACCAAAAGCTCGCGTTGCTCCTTTACGATGAACGCAAACTGTTAGTTCTTCACCCTCAATTTGGTGGTTTTCAATTTTTGCCATGTTGTGGGCAATATCATAAACTTGACGCAACGGTTCTGCTCCTGCTCCCGTCCCAAATACCTCTTGAAAACTACGTCGAGCGTGATAGGCTAATGCCTGACGGTTGGCAAAAGCATAATTCGCTGCTGCTTTCATCGCTGCCAAATAAGCTTGTCCTTCGGGAGAATCGAAGGGAGCGCAGACTAATTCGCGATCTCTTAATTTGATGCCATAATTAATTACTGCCCACTGAAAATCATGAACGTAGTCAGTACATATTTGGTGTCCAAACCCCCGCGAACCGCAATGAATCTGTACGGCAAGGCATCCTTTCTGTAAACCCATTACCGTTGCTGCTTCAGAATCTAATACCTCCTCAACTACATCTACTTCCAGAAAGTGATTCCCCGCTCCTAGAGTACCTAATTGACCTTTTCCTCTTTGTTTAGCTCTTTGACTAGCTTGCTCCGGGTCGGCTCCTTGTAGACAGCCAAATTCTTCTGTTCGCTCTAAATCTTCTGGGGTAGCATATCCTTTGGCTAATGCCCAACGCGCCCCTTGACGGCACACCCGCTCAAATTCCTCAATCGATAGGGGCAGACTACCACCTTTTCCTACTCCACTGGGGCAGTTGCGATATAAAGTACTAGCTAAGTCGTTTAAATAGGGGATGGCAGTTTGATATTCAATGGACGAGGCTAAAACTCTGACCCCACAGTTAATATCATAACCAACTGCCCCTGGGGAAATAATTCCCTCTGGTACTTTGGCTGCCATCACACCGCCTATGGGCATACCGTACCCTTGATGAACATCGGGCATAATTGCTACGTGACCGACTAAACCAGGTAGACAGGCAACATTAACTCCCTGGGTCAGGGATAAATCTCCCAGGGCATCTTCCAATAATTGTTCATCGGCAAAGATCCAGACAGGTACATTCATCTCTGGATGAAAAGAGATGGGAATTGCCCAGACATAATCATCAATGCGCTGTAAATCTTGTTTTCTAATCATCATTGCCCCTCCTGCTGCTGGGTCTTAATGGGGCCTAGTCATTTTCTCTCATAGCTTATAGCTAAAGCCTAAGAGCTTTTTCCTCTGGCGACTACTTTTTTCCCTTATACATCTAATACTAACGTGACTTCCAACCCCGATTCTGTCTGGCGAATTGCTAGATTGTGATAGGTTACTGCCTTGATATCCTTGAGCCATTGCTGAGTGGGTGCGCCAGTAACTTTTGCTTGTATGGTTGTCTCATTGAGATGTTGAATTTCAATTTGCTCGAAACCTAAACTTTCACTTTCATGGAAAAAGAGCAATTCATTTAACCAGGCAACCAAGAGACTTTCGTAGTCAATGGCTTTGAGTTGAATCGCTCTCGTTATCCGCTCTCCTGATGCTAACTCCATTCCCACCAGAGAGTAAAGTCCTAAAGCTGCTTGAATAAACAACTGAGTTAAATTCTGAGCTCTAACTCGATAAGCCCAATCAGCGGTATGCTCAATTTCCTCAAAGCTGTTTGCTAAATCGGTCATTTTTCTAAGCTCTTGGAGTATCATTCAATAAGGGGGCGCTCAATGCTCTCTATATTTAGATCTTAACCCTTTTATCCGCTAATAATTCAACCCACTTTTAATAGAAATGATTAAGGAAACTAAATTCCTCCTGTCCTGACCGAAGGGAATGAATCGCGCATACCGCGACCCATTTCCTTTAGGGCTGCCGAACCTCAACTTTTAAGCAGTGTATCGGAACAGGATTTAGTATGAGAAGTAGCTTAGTTTCTCTAAAACGAATCACGAATATTAAAAGATTGAAGCTCAGATGTTTGACCCCCTTAACTCAGTTCTCTTAGCTTATAAGCTCAAACCAATAATAATAGAACCGATAGAACGAGAAGCAGATCCCAATACACCCTGCATTGTGTTCTTTTCTGAGCCAGAAAAAAGAGTAGCTTTACTGTTATCAGCCAGCCAAATTGTACCTGAAAATGTCTTTATTGTTTCAGAGTTGAGTTGGATAAAAGTTCTTAAGCAGAGAGAACAAACTGCTTTATATCTTCTTGAAGGAATTACTATCAATGAATTTGGGCAATGTTGCTACGTCAAATTTAAAACTCCTCAGAAGATAACTTTCTTGTGTAACTTTTTAACTGAGTCAAAATTTAGTTTTTCTCCACCAGCTTACCAACAAAAAGCGCAACAATTTCAAGAATATGAAAGACTAGGGAACTGTCCCATATCAAGTGGGATAGAACTGAATGAATATACTGATGATAAACTGCATACTCGCTTACTGGCTGTAGCTAATAAAATTAAAGTCCCTACTACCCTAGCTTTTAGCTCCTCTCTAGCAAAATATCATCATTATTCCCTTAGTTTCCCAGTTCAATTGATTGACTCGACAAATCTTTCTCTTGAAAAAATCCGAGCCTATTTGAGAGATTTTCCTGCTGATAAATTTGTGATTAAGCCTTCGGGGGCTAGGTGGATGGGAGGTAGATTCTGTACCATTGAGTTGAAAGATAATCTAGAGTTGGCACTGACAAACTTCCAAAAATGTCTAGTTCAACTCTCTGAGAATGAATGTTTGCTAGTAGAAGAATTTATTGATTCGAGTCTGAATAATAATTTCTCTCTAGGAGCTAGGTTGAGAATTTTTGTCACCCGTCGCCCCAATAATACCATCGAAACCTCTGGCATTCTCTGTCATCTGGGTGATGTGGCTCAATCAATTAATGGAGATACTTCTGAAAGTTTTTCCCTCGACTATCTGTGTAATTGTCTTCAATTGAGTAACGACCCCAAAAATCAACTGATTGAGCAACTGAACTTATTAGGGAAAACTGTTCTAGAATCGATTATTGACTACGAAACCCAATATTTAACTCAGATTCCTCCCAATCAGCAAACTGATTTTATTGGCTTAGATGTTTTTTTACAACATCAACCAGGTAAGATAGAACCCTTTTTAGTGGAAGTCAACAATCATGATTGTATTAGCACCCTACAGTTGTACGAAGTTCAACATTCTCCTCATCGAACTAACATTCTGGATAAATGGGTAGAAACAATGTTGTATCGTTCCTACCAATATATGCTCCAAGACCAAAATATCTTGCTGATTGGTGGAGCAGACAAGAAAAAACTTCAGGAAGTTGAATATGCCAACAGTCTAGGGTTGAATCTCATTTTATCGGAGAGCCAGCCTCAATCTGAGCCTCTCAGTTTTCGCCCCAAGTTTTTAGGGATTGATCTTGATGACAATTGGGACAATCTGGAACAGGCTCTAGCTATTGTGGAACAAGTGCGTCACCATCAACTGACTATCAAGGGAATAGTTGCGTTGGAAAAAAAGTATCTAACTTTAGCAACTTTAGTCTCTCTTTTTCTGGAAAAACCTGCTAATAGCTATGAAAGTGTCAGTCTCGCTCAAAGTAAATTATTAACCCAGCAAAAAATTCTCGTTGATGAGTTTAATAAACTGACTTTTGAAGCTCGCAAATTTTCTTATGGAGTTGCAGTATTCGCTATTAATTCGCTTCAAGATATTAAAGATATCCCCTTTAATTACTATCCTTTGTCAATCGAGCTAGAACCAGAATTATCTCAAGTTGCGTCAGAGATTGTTCCCAGTCAAAAACAATTACTAGCTCGTTTTGAGGAGCTTCAAAAAGAGATTAAGTTAGATTCAAACCGTCGGCTAATTGCTACTTCTTACTCGAATGGCACACCTCAAGATTTGGTTTTGATTCTGTCTGAGAGAGAATTGATAGCAGCATATCTAACCCCTCCTTTCCTAACTAGGAACAATTTGGCTTCAGAACGAACATTTCTTGACCGAGAAAGACAAGAGAATCTGATTTACGCTGCCTGGAAAGCTTGCCATAATCTTGGCTTAAAAGAAGGTATTTTTTATATACAGGGAGTCTCCACAGAGCTAGGAGCAAAAATTTTAGGAATCCAGGTTTGTCCTTGGCAAATGGATTTAATTCAATGGCTATTTGAGGTATGGGATATTAATTTAGTCTTGTACTCATCTCTGATAGCTTGTGGTTTTAAACCCTTGGTCAATAAAAACAACCAACCTCGGCTCTGATTTTTTCAACAGATTTAAAGCGTTTTGCATAACTATAGCAATACGCTATTAGATTAGGACACTCATTACTCATGTACGGACGTTTCATGAAACGTCCTCTACATTACTCATTACTTACGAACAATCTAATTAACTTGTCCTAACCAATTAACGTACTGCGATATCTAGTACATCTATCAAATATAACTTGTGGAAAAAACCATCAACCTATCTGTGTTTATCTGTGTTTATCTGTGGATAAATATTGTCCCAGAATGAATTGTAAACCGCCGTATTATATGAAGTCCGCTTGAACACTTCCTCTAAAATCTTGGCGTTTCTCTCTGCGGATACCCCCCTTATTAAGGGGGGATTGAGGGGGGATTCGACTCTGCGTGAGTTAAACAGTTTTAACTTATTCTAGTGTTTTGGAATTAATTAAACGGACTTGATATGAGTGTCCATCCCATTGATAGTAATCACAGCTTCTTGAATATCGATTAACTCCAATAGCACAGGAATGGCAGTTATTTCATGTTTTA
Source organism: Xenococcaceae cyanobacterium MO_167.B52 (assembly GCA_030065315.1). Taxonomy (GTDB): domain Bacteria; phylum Cyanobacteriota; class Cyanobacteriia; order Cyanobacteriales; family Xenococcaceae; genus JASJCP01. The sequence continues at coordinate 10,236 of JASJDB010000194.1, forward strand.
TAATCTTCAATTTTCGGATATTGATCGCTGAAAGCTAATTATAGCAAGGATATTAATACCATTTGGCACTTATCGCAGCTTCCTTAGCTTTACCCCAAGTACTTAACAGTTATTCAGCAGAATTAAAATTAGCTTCAGTTACCAGGCTAATCCAATCAATTTCCAAGACAATCGCAATTAAATCATTATCATATAAAATCATACTGTTGCCATTACAATCTGGGGCAAAATTATAACTGCCTAGATTGTCTGCATTGAGTTGAATTTCATCTATACCCAGTTCTAAATCTTGAATTACAGCAAAATTTGCTGTTTCCGCTCCATCTCCTAAGTAAAAGACATTATCTACATTTCCCATCACAAAAGTGTCTGAGCCACTACCACCTATTAAGTAATCGACCTCATCTATTACTGCAATACTATTATTACCAATTAAAGTATCATTGCCATCACCACCAAAAAGAGTATCATCTTGTGATCCTCCATCAAGAGAATCATCACCATCACCGCCATTAAGCTCGTCAAAACCGCTACCACCTAGAAGTTCATCATTGCCATCTCCTCCAAATAATAAGTCATCACCTTGGACTCCACTAAGAGAATCATTGCCATCTTCTCCTGATAATTGATCATTACCTCGATTGCCAAATAAATCATCATCTCCAGCACCGCCAAAAAGTAAATCGTTTCCCAAACCGCCAAATAGTTCATCATTGCCATCTTCTCCTAATAAGAGGTCATTATCTCTACCTCCATTTAAAAAATCATCTCCACCACCACCAAAAAGTAGATCAGTACCATCGTCCCCAAAAATTACATCATTTCCTGCTTCTCCATATAGTTCGTCATCATTATCCCCACCAAAAATTACATCATCTCCTACTCCTCCATATAATTGATCATCTCCTTCATCTCCTTTGAGTAAATCATCTCCATCAAGACCTAACAAAATATCATTGCCCTCACGACCACGAAGCACGTTCGATTCAATATTTCCTTGGATTTGATCATCTTCTTTACTGCCTCTTAAGGAGCCTAGAAGACTTTGTCGAGAGTTTCTGGCTCTACTTTCTCGTCCTTCAGAGCTTATATTACGGCTTCTGTTAATAATTATCACTTTTTACTATCTCCTAATTTTTTACTGACCAACTTCTGGAGCAATTAGAATTACTACCTTCTCCATGAATAGATGCTATTGTTGATTCTGCCTCGGAATTAGTTACTCAAGTATTTGAGTAATGAGGTTATATTTCTTTCACCATAGGATATTGAATGAAAAAATACGCGCCAAAATGGCAATTTTAAGAAATATATGCGCCAAAATGGCAGATTTTTAAATATCTAACTGCTGTTTAGCAAGATGATAATAGAGATTGCGTTGGGCGATTAGTTCTTCGTGAGTTCCTTGTTCGGAGATATAACCTCGGTCTAGGACGATAATTCTGTCGGCGTTGCGGACGGTGGAAAGACGGTGAGCAATGATAAAAGTGGTGCATTCACGGCTAATCCGAGCTAAATTGTCCTGAAATCTTTTTTCAGATTCTGTATCAAGAGAACTGGTTGCTTCATCTAAAACTAGAATTTTCGGTTTTCCTAATAATGCCCTAGCAATAGCAATACGTTGTCTCTGTCCTCCTGAAAGATTTGAACCTCGTTCTCCTACCTTGGTGTTATAGCCTAAAGGCATGGCTTGAATAAACCCATGAGCTTCCGCCATCTTCGCAGCATCGATTACTTGTTCTAGGGTAAATTCGGGTCGATAGATGGTGATATTTTCCAAGATAGTGCCTGAAAATAAGAAACAGTCTTGAGGTACTACTCCTAATTGGGATCGCAGAGATGAGGGAGCTACGTGCTGAATATCATGTCCATCAATCCAGATTTGACCACTAGTAGGATAGTATAAACCCTGTAATAATTTAACTAGTGTACTCTTACCTGAACCACTACGCCCCACAATAGCTAGGGTTTGACCAGCTTTTACCTCAAAAGAAATATTCTGAAGTGCATTACTTCCTTCTTCTGTATCGTAGCGGAAGGTAACATTTTCAAATCGCACATCCCCCCGTAATGTAGGCAAACTGAGCATTTGCTTACCAGGACTTTCTTCTGGTTCTGTGCCAAAAACATCATTCAGTCTTTCTACAGATATTAAGACTTCTTGCAGTTCATCCCAAAGATCGACCAAAGCCATTACAGGACTAATAATATGACCTTTCATCATATTAAATGCCACAAACTGACCAATAGTCAACTGGTCTTGAATTACTAAAGTTGCGCCGTACCACAATAAAGCCGTCCCGCCGATTGAGTTAATTAGTCCACTCAGGAGTCCTAAATTAATTGCTAGTTTTTGACCTTTAAACTGCACATTAATCTGGTGGGTTAACAAGTCTTCCCAACGCCAGCGTATTTCTTTTTCTGCTGCTACAGCTTTTACTGTAGCTACTCCTGTCATCATTTCTACCAAAGAGGAGTTTTGATCGGCTGCTGCATTAAATCCTTCTCTAGATAACTTACGTAATAAAGGAGTTGCTACCAAAGTCAAAATTACAATGGGTGGAATTAATCCTAATACCAATAGGGTAAGTTTCCAGTTGTAATAGAGCATTAGTCCTAGATAAATAAACCCAGTG
>JASJDB010000195.1 GCA_030065315.1 Xenococcaceae cyanobacterium MO_167.B52
TTCTTAGCTAAATTGTTAATTCTAGATTCGATTATTTCTCCCTTGGTTGAATCAAGAACTTCTAAGGCTAAGACTTCCAGATCATGATGTTGTAAGTTTTTTCTGTTAGATTTAAGTTTTTCTGACCATTTTTGATAAGATAATCCTAAAACAAGAAAACATTTTTTAAAACAGGTAGATTAAACGGGTTTCATTACTTTTATAACCTTTCATTAAATCCTAAAAACTAGAGCGAGTTTAAACTGTACATTTTAACAGCCAATTCTAGCAAACTTTGGTAGCAATTCCTCTCATTTTTTTTCCAGTAAAGTTGCCTGACTTATTTGGCGATCGCTTAATACCAGGCTCAACATCCTACCAGAAAACCACTAACTTAGTAAAGACAAAAAGAGATGGCATCGAACCATCTCTTTTTGTAGGCTTCTTATATCAAATCACTTTAGATATGCTGCATATTAATCTCCCCAGTCCCCCTTGTCTGCCTTGTTATGCCCTAAAGGATCCCTAAAGGATACTGCTTCGCATATGGTATAACCGCTTCGCATAGGGAAACCCCAGCGTAGCCCACCCGCTTTTCATCCCCTCCCATTAATGGCAAGGGTATTCTCAGCCCGATCTATAATTGTTTAGGAGCTAAGGTGATTCCAATCGGAAATAAATAACAGCAATTCCTGAAGGGAAATATTTTGTCTGGTAGGAACCAAATCATTAATGCTTTCTATATTCCCTCGATTTAAGTTTTTAAATAATTCTTCTCTAAGAATAGTTTTTATTTGAGGATTGAAAGTATCTATTTCTCGTTCAAATCTAGCATTTCTTTCTTTAGCAAAATTTACCATAAAACAAGTTGCTTGTAAAATTCTAGATTTAATATTTTCTGGAATTTCTTGATGATTAAAAGTATTTAAAAAATTTGTAATATCCAAATTGTCTTCTAAAAAAATTAAAATTCCTTCCTGGATATAAGCTTCGATTCCATCCATTCCCAGAGTACCTAGATCAGCTAAGGCAAGAATTTTAGCTACTAGAGACAGGTCTTGTTTATGATATAAATCTAATTGATAAAGAGAATATTCAAATAATCCACTGTGACAAATGGTAGCTTCGATAGCTTCTTTTAATATTGTTAATTCGCGATCGCTAATGCCAATTGCAGGAGAATAATTAGTTTGAGCCAGTTTTTGATTCAGATTTTGAATATACTGAGTTAACTTAATAATAGTTGCTTTTTCACTCACTCCTCTTTCCCGTTTACGAGGACTAGTATTATCAGGATTATCAACAAACTCTTGTACCATATCATGAGCAATAGCAGCAATATTAATTAATCCTTGAGTCCGTTGCAACAGTAAAGGATTAAGTTGTGGTTCTAATTGGGAATGTATAGTATTAAAAATAATATTAGCTCTACGTTTTACAGCTAAAGCATGACTCACTGTATGGTAGTAAAGCTGTTTTTTCTGGGTTTCTAGCTCAATTTCTTGAATAACATATCTTTCAATGAGTTGGACTGTTTGTTTGAAAGATACAGGTAAATTTTCCGCTTCTTCTTTCAACTTTCAATGCTGTTTAATTATTTTTTGGGCGAAAAGTACTTTCGCCCTTAATTTTATAGTTTAAGAGTTTACAGCTTGTAGCTGATGGTTCAATAATTTCAACTACGCCATAGTTGCTCTAAAATGGTCTCAGGCTGAATTTCTTCTATGGTATCAGTAGATGATTCTATGACAGTATAGTTATCTTGCTCAGGAGGAAGTATTTGTTTCCTGATAGAAGATGGACATAAAGCGATAGTATGAGTATCCACAGCTAACGCTATAGCCAAAGAAGAACTTTCTGTAGATAAGAGTAAATTAGCCCCTGCAATTATTGCAGCTAGTTTACCAGTATCTGGTGGAACAATTACTTTTAAATTAGCATTACTAGAAGTAATTTTTTCAGTCCATTCGTCTTCTGTCTCAGAATCTTGAATTAGGGCAATGGGTAAGTCTGGTTGTTTGGCTTGAATGTCGCCAATTATTTTATTCCAGCTTGCTTGAGGATAAATATCACCTTTACTGTGAATTAGGATATAGCCATCTTTGAGAAAGAAATATTCTTGTTCGGCTTCTGCCCACTCTATATCCTTCTGGGGAACATTAATTTTAATTGAGGGAGAGGGCGTATCAATATTTAATCCCGTCAGATGATGATGATATTTTTCGGGTAGATAGTCTTGCTCAGAAGGCTTAACTGGACGAGAAATCAGCCAAGTTTCTTGTTCACTCTCCTGAATTCTGATCGGAATTCCATTTAACCACAGCACTAGTTGTATGGTCCAAGGAATTCCATAACTGATTGCCACATCATATTCACCATCACGGATTACTCCTAAGATATTGAGATAATCTGCTAGACTACTGCGGTCTTGATAATCAAAGCCTATGACATTGTGAACATTTTTACAAACTCGATAAGCAGATTTAGATAGAGGTTCAACCATGACATCAATCATGGCATTAGGATATTTGTCCTTGAGAGTTTCAAGGGTAGGGAAGAAATATACTTGATTGCCAATTCCACCAGGAATGAGGGCTAATATGCGCATCTTAGGGAAATTTCTATGGAGCTTACATCTAAAACATCTGTGGTTGAATCACTCCCCCTGAAAAAGGCGGAGTAAAGCGAGACCTGCTCTTGGTCGGGGAAACCGACGGAGCCTCCTCGCTCTGCTTCAACTTCGTCAATTTTAATGGATGATAGAGATAAACGAACTTTATTTTGAGGAAATATTGTTAGATGTATCTTTTGATTCCTGCTGCGGGAATGGGTAAACGAATGGGAAGCCAGCGTAATAAGCTATTATTGGAGTTGTTAGAAAAGCCTTTATTAGCTTGGACTCTCTTGGCTGCGGAAGCTTCCCAGATGATTGATTGGATTGGTATGATTGGACAACCCACAGATTTTTCGAGCTTTGAAAATATTCTTAATAATTTGCAACTCACTAAGCCGATCAAGTTGATTCAGGGTGGAGATACTCGTCAAGAATCGGTTTATAACGGCTTACAAGCTTTACCAAATAGTGCCGAACAAGTTTTGATTCATGATGGTGCTAGGTGTTTGGCTACTGCCGAATTGTTTGATCGCTGTGCTGTGGCTCTAAATCATTGTTCAGGATTAATTGCTGCTGTTCCTGTCAAAGATACAATCAAAGTGGTAAATACAGACAAAATTATTCAAGATACTCCTGACCGAAGTAAACTTTGGGCTGCTCAAACTCCCCAAGGCTTTGATGTAAAGTTACTTAAACAGTGTCACGATCAAGGAAAAAAGCTAGGTTGGATCGTAACTGATGATGCTGCCCTATTTGAAAAATGTCAACTTCCTGTCACTATAGTTGAGGGAGAAGAAACTAACCTCAAAGTTACTACTCCTGTAGATTTGGCGATCGCAGAATTTATTTTAAAACAAAGATTAAAATCTCAACTTTAGTTCATGTATCATTTACCCAACTTCATTTAATGATAAATGTCCAATGATAAATGTCCAATGAAACTACCTACTTTTCTGATTGTTGGAGTACAAAAAGCGGGGACAACTTCTATTTATAATTATCTCGAAGAACATCCCCAAGTTTATATGAGTCCGATTAAAGAAACTAATTTCCTAGAACGGGATTGGGAGCGGCTTGTAGCAGAAAATAGTAAGATCAAAAATCGCATTTCTAGCTTTGATGATTATGGTAAATTATTTACTGGAGTACAAGATGAAATTGCGATCGGAGAAGCATCCCCTAACTATATTTTTCATTATGAATCTTCTGCTCCCAGAATTCAGAAATACACTCCTGACGCTCAACTAATTGTAGTTTTACGTAACCCTGTAGAAAGAGCTTATTCTGATTATTTGATGCATCTTAGAGATGCTATTAGTTCGGAAGTTAGGACTTTATCAGAACAAATAGAACATAGTTCTCATAAGTCATTTATTTTAAGAAAAGGATTGTATTATACACCTTTAAAATATTATATTGATTTTTTTGGAGCAGAAAAAGTCAAGGTATTTCTTTATGATGACTTATGTAATCATGCTCAAAAATTTATGTCGGATATGTATGAATATATTGGGGTAGATAAAAATTTTACTGCCAATGTCAGTAAGAAAACTCAACAAGCCAAAATCCCCAAAAATCAAACAATAAATAACCTTCTACAAAGAAAAAATCCCATTAGAACTTTAGCAGCTACGGCTCTAAAAACTTTGATTCCCTTAGATGCTAGACAAGAATTGCGATCGCGTTTGATCAGGCTAAATTCCCAAGATAAAAGTCAAGTTTCCCTATCTCCCGAAGAACGTCAAAAACTAATTGACTTTTATCGAGAAGACATATTAAATCTACAAGATTTAATTAATAGAGACTTATCCTCTTGGTTGAATAATTAAGTAATGAGTAATGAGTAACGAGTAAGACCTAACATCTAACACCTAACACCTAACACCTAAAATTAAATGATAAATGTTTAATGATAAATGTTCAATGTTTCTGTAATTATCCCTATTTATAATGGTGAATCCGATTTGCCAGAACTAATTAAATGCTTGTATAATCAAACTTATCCTCAAGAGTTAGTCGAATATTTATTAATAGATAATAATAGCAGCGATCGCACTTCAGAAATTTTGGCAGCAGCAAGTAAAGAAGCTCAAGAAAAAAACATAAACTTCAAGCATTTAACACAAAATAAAATTCAAAGTTCTTATGCAGCACGTAATTTAGGAATTAGAAAAGCTAGTTATCAAATATTGGTTTTTACTGATGCGGATTGCCGTCCCGATACCCATTGGTTAGAAAAAATAGTGCAGCCTTTGGACAAGTCTTCAGTAGGAATTGTAGTAGGAGGAATAATCGCACTACCAGGGACAAGTTTATTAGAAAAATATGCAGAACGTAAACAATTGCTGTCTCAAAAGTTTTTAGTAGAACATCCTTTTTGTCCCTATGGACAAACTGCTAACATAGCGATTAGAAAACAAGCATTTATAGAAGTTGGGTTATTTCGTCCTTATCTTACTACCGGTGGGGATGCTGACATTTGTTGGCGGATTCAAAAAGAAACTAATTGGCAATTAGAATATGTACCAGAAGCAATTATTTCTCATCGCCATCGTTCTAATTTAAAAAGCTTTAGTAGCCAATTTCGTCGTTATGGATCCTCCAATCGCTATTTACATCAATTACATGGTGTTGACTTGATGCGAAAATTGACAGTTAAAGAAGTTATCTATCGTCTCAGCCGTTGGATACTAAAAGAACTCCCCAGAGATAGTGTAAAAGCTATTATCGGTAAAGCTTCTTTGGTTGATCTTATTAACACTCCTATCGATTTAATTGGATTTCAAGCGAGGACTTTAGGACAAGAAGAAAGCCAACTCACAGAACAAGCTAAATATATTGAAAAGCTTTAATACGGTATTTGTGATAAGCTCTATTTCGATCAGCAATTTATTCAAGAATGTATTTAAACAATCTCCACTTGCGATCGTTTCGGAATTATGTGGATCAAGAAATAATATTTAATACCCAGAAAACAATTATTGTTGGCAACAATGCCCAAGGAAAATCTAATCTTCTCGAAGCAGTAGAACTATTAGCAACTCTTAAAAGTCATCGTACAACACGCGATCGCGAATTAGTCTTAGAAAATGCTACAGTAGGACAGGTAGAAGGTACAGTAAAAAGAGCTTTTGGGACAGCAGAGTTAACTATTACGTTTCGTAACCCAGGAAAACGTACCTTAGCTCTTAATAAAGAACCGTTACGTCGTCAAATAGAGTTTTTAGGCAATCTCAATGCAGTACAATTTTCTAGCTTAGATTTAGATCTGGTGAGAGGTGCGCCAGAATCTCGTCGTAATTGGATCGATGGTTTATTGGTGCAGCTAGAGCCTATATACGCTCATATCCTCCATGAGTATAATCAAGTATTGCGTCAGAGAAACGCACTGTTAAAAACTATTCGTAAACAAGAACAGGATAAGTTATCAGGGATTGAACATAGCAAAATAGATACCCAACAACTACAGCTATGGGATGCCCAATTAGCAGCAGCAGGTTCAAGAGTTACCCGCAGAAGAGCTAGAGTATTAACTAGACTTGCACCCATCGCTCAAAAATGGCATGATCGCATTAGCGGTAAGACTGAAGTTTTAGAAATAACCTACAATCCTAATGTACAGTGGACAGAAGATGTCCCAGAAAAAGTACAACAAGCTTTTTTAGCAAAAATAGCAGAGCGTCGCATCGCTGAATATCATCAGGGTAAAACTGTGGTAGGTACTCACCGAGATGAGATTGATTTTACGATAGATGGTACTCCTGCCAGATATTATGGTTCTCAAGGACAACAACGCACTCTTGTCTTAGCTCTAAAATTAGCAGAATTAAAACTGATTGAAGAAATTATTGGCGAACCACCTTTATTACTACTAGATGATGTTTTAGCAGAACTGGATCTTAATCGCCAGAATCAACTATTAGAAACCATCGGCGATCGCTTTCAAACCCTAATTACCACTACTCATATTGGCTCTTTCAATCAAGACTGGGTAAAAGATTCTCAAATACTTTCCGTAGAAGCAGGAAGTATCATATATCCTAAAGGATAAACCTTTGGATATACCCTTTAGGATGAGGAATTTCTTATCCCTCTAAATATCTAGTGCTTTGTCAAGATTAAACTATACGACTTGGCAAAATTCAGTCTTGTCTAATCTCAACCCATCATTTCAAAATTGACAGAGTACTAGTGTCCGATACCAAGATAACGGAAACCGATCGCCTCTAATGCTTTACGATCTAAGAAATTGCGACCATCAATCATAACAGTATTAGTCATTAGTTTTGCCATTTTACTGTAATCTAGTTTCTCAAACTCTTTCCAATCCGTTACTAGTACCAAAGCATCACAACCATCTGCCAGCATTTCCGCGTTAGTTTCAATGATTACCCCTGATAAACCGTGACTTAATCCTGATTGGGACACAATGGGGTCATAGGCTTTAACTCTTGCTCCCAGACGGTTTAATTCCTCAATTAAGCCTAAAGCAGGAGCATCCCGCATATCGTCAGTATCGGGTTTAAAAGTTAAACCTAGTAAACCAATAGTTTTACCTTTGAGGATTTTTAGTTCTTGTTGCAGTTTCTCTAAAGCAATAGAGCGTTGACGAATATTGACACTTACTGCAGCTTTCATTAATTCTGCACTGTAACCATAGTCATCCGCAGTATGGATTAGAGCGGAAACATCTTTGGGGAAACAAGAGCCACCCCAACCAATACCAGCTTGTAAAAACTTACTACCAATGCGGGAATCTAAGCCAATACCTTTAGCTACTTGAGTAACATCTGCCCCTACCCTATCGCATATATTAGCTACTTCATTAATAAAACTGATTTTAGTTGCTAGGAAAGAATTGGCAGCATATTTAATCATTTCTGCCGAACTTAGGTCTGTAACTACCACAGGTACAGGGTCTAAAGACTTATCTTTGGCAAATTTGCGCGATACTAAGGGTTGATAGAGTTCTTTCATCATTGCGATCGCTTGTTCACTATTGCTACCCAAAACAATGCGATCGGGATTAAAGGTATCATACACCGCCGAACCTTCTCTGAGGAATTCAGGATTACTTACTACATCAAAGTTAGCATCTGCGTCATTACCAGAGGCTTTTTGTCTTTCTTTAAGTCCATCCAGAACAATCATTCTGACCCAGTCACCAGAGCCAATGGGTACAGTTGACTTGTTGACAATTACTTTATAATCACTACCATTGAGATTTGCGCCAATACCGCGAGCTACTGCTTCTACATAGCGAGTATCACTTTCTCCTGTGGGTAAAGGGGGAGTACCTACCGCAATAAACAGAATCTCTCCATGATCTACTCCTTTTGCCAAATCGGAAGTAAAATGAAGTCTTGCAGACTCAGCCGAAGATTTCATCAATTCTGATAATCCTGGTTCGTAAATTGGAGATTGTCCCGACTGCATTAACTTAACTTTCTCTTCGTTGTTGTCAACACAAATCACATCATGTCCAATATGAGATAAACAGACACCTGTAACTAATCCCACATATCCAGTACCAATCACACAAACACGCATCTTTGATGAATCTCCTTAAGTAATCACTGATTTTTTTAAACTCACCTGCTTTAGGCTGTAATGCTAAAACCCATTTATAACTTATAGCCTTTAACCAATAAGTTATATATACCAAGTCAGCCCAAATCTAATATAAAAATAAAAGGGTGTGATAATCGAAAATAGTGAGGGTAAGCTCCAACCCTCACTACAAAATTCCTGATACCCCTTACTTGGTAGAAAGCTTATAGATTACGGTTTTTTTAATGGTTGTTTGTTTATAGAATCTGCTGAAGACAAACCTAGACGCTTGCGAAAATCCTCAATAGTAAGTCTTAATCCTTCTTCCAAGGAAATTTTAGGTTCCCAACCAAGCCAAGTTTTAGCACGAGTAATATCGGGTTGTCTTTGTTTGGGGTCATCTTCTGGTAATGGTTTAAACACCAATTCTGTATTTGGGTTCACCATTTCCTGAATAGTTTTGGCGAGTTGCAAAATGGTATATTCTCCTGGATTTCCAATATTGACTGGTCCTATATGATCTCCATTCATCAGACGCATCATACCTTCTACCAAATCTGAAACATAGCAGAAGCTACGAGTTTGAGAACCATCACCATATACAGTTAAAGGAACTCCCCGCAAAGCCTGAACAATAAAATTACTTACTACTCGTCCATCATTTTCTAGCATTCTCGAACCATAGGTATTAAAAATGCGAATTACTCGAATATCGACATTATTTTGGCGATGATAGTCAAAAGCTAGGGTTTCTGCCACTCTTTTCCCTTCGTCATAGCAACTACGAATACCAATACAATTGACATTACCTCTATATTCTTCGGTTTGAGGATGAACATCAGGATCTCCATATACTTCAGACGTAGAAGCAAGTAAAAATCTAGCTTTAACTCTTTTAGCTAATCCCAACATATTTAATGTTCCCATCACATTAGTTTTGATGGTTTTTACAGGATTGTATTGATAATGTACAGGAGAAGCTGGACAAGCAAGATGATATATTTGATCTACTTCTAATCGAATTGGCTCAGTGATATCGTGACGGATTAATTCAAAATAAGGATTCCCTAGCCACTTGAGAATATTCCGCTTGTGACCAGTATAAAAATTATCGAGACATATAACTTCTTGTCCTTGGTTCATCAGACGATCTATCAAATGAGAACCGATAAAACCCGCGCCACCAGTAACTAATATTCTCATCTATATGCTCTCTTGATTAAGTTTCAAGTCCAATCTTACATCGTCAATTCTAAGATTAACCCTGAATAGTGATCCTTGTCTAATCTAATCAAGTTAGATTGTTAAAAGATCCTTATCTGCCTATAATATAAATTTGCGATCGCAAATAAAATTGCTATATATAAATAAAAAAAGCCCAAAAAATGTTAATCGCAGAAACATTCCCTATTAATTTAAAAACAGACCAGTTGGTGATTTTAACTGGGATGACTTGGGAAGATTATGAAAAATTTGATTCTCCTGAATACAACCATTATCTAATTTCTTATTTGAATCATGAAATAACTATTATGTCCCCTGGTAGAAATCATGAAAGAATTACTGCTACTATTGAGATGCTAATTCAAACCTATTGTGAAAAACATAATATTGCTTGCTTTCCTTTTCGTAGTACTAGATTGGAACAAAAAGGATTAGAAGGAAAAGAAGCTGATACAGCCTATGCTTTTGTAACAGATAAAGATAAACCAGATTTAGCAGTAGAAGTTAACTTTACTAGTGGAAATATTAACGATCTGACTAAATATAAATATCTCAAGATAAAAGAAGTATGGCTATGGCAAAATAACGAAATAAAATTTTATCTGTTACAAAAAAATTCTTATTCAGAAATCCCAGTAAGTTCAGCTTTAAGAGAGGTTGAATCAAAAACATTCATCAATTACGTAAATCGTGGTTTTACTGACGATCTAATTGCGATAAAAAAAGATTTTGTATCAGCTAACAACTAACAACTAGCAATCAACAACTAACTACACCATACAAAGTACTTCTTTGCTTATAAGGACGGTTAATAGACAAAATCGCATTCTTCAAATCCTCTACAGACATACAAGTACCGCCTTTTGCTCCTGCCATAGTAGTAATATGTTCTTCCATCAGAGTCCCTCCAAGATCATTGCACCCCCAATTTAGGGCTTCTGTTGCGCCTTTTAGTCCCAATTTCACCCAACTGGGTTGATGATTTGGTATCCAGTTACCCAGGAAAATGCGAGCTACCGCAGTTAGTACTAAATTATTAGCCAATACTGGTTGATCTCTTCCGACTCTTTTGCGTAAAGGTTTAGGTGCTTCTTCTCCCACAAAAGGTAAGATAATGAACTCGGTAATTCTGGCTGGATAATTATTTCGTGTTGCTTTTTGTTGCAGCGATCGCAGTTCACTTAAATGCTTAATTTGCTGTTCTACTGTTTCGATATGACCAGATAACATAGTACTGGTAGTAGGCATTCCCAAGCGATGAGCTAAACTTACTATTTCCAGCCATGTTGTACTATTTAGCTTTTCGGGACAAATTACTTTTCTGACTGAATCATCTAAAACTTCTGCTGCTGTCCCTGGCATCGATCCTACTCCCGTATCTTGTAGAGTAAGAATGACTTCTTCATAACTGATATTATCTTCCCTAGCGATAAATTCTATTTCTTGGGGAGAGAAAGCATGAAGATGAATCTGGGGAAACTCCTTTTTAATCGTGCTTATCAACTGCTGATAGTAAGCTAAAGATTTACCATCTAATTTTGCCTCTGGGTTTAATCCTCCTTGCATACAGATTTCTGTAGCACCTTGTTGGACTGCGTCCTTAGTTTTTATCAATATTTCTTCAGTATTCAGCCAAAATGCTCCTGGCTCCCCTGCATCACGACGAAAAGCGCAAAAGCTACAATGCTGCTCACAGATATTGGTAAAGTTAATATTGCGATTAATGATATAAGTAACAATATTTCCTACTTGTCTTTTTCTAAGGAGATCGGCTGTTTCTTGTATGGCTGTAATAATTTCAGGCTCATGTTGTTGTAGTAAAGTAATTCCCTCGGCTTCAGAAATATCCTTACCTTGAAGTGCCTTTTCTAAAATTAAATCAATTGACTTCGTATCATACATTTTTAATCAGGGTATTCCTTTCAATGAAATTAAAATATTTTTCCTTTCCTTTAGTTATTATATTAGTAGGAATTGTATTTACTCTTTATCTTCAGGGCAAAGTTTTAGACGGAGTTTATTTTAGTGGTGATGCAGGTTTAAAAGCACTACTAGCTAAACAGTTAGGATCAGGAGTATTGAGATTTGATTTAATTGTACCTCAAGCAACTTGGATCAAAGATTTATGGAATGATGGTTTATATCCTTATAATGAACCTTATGTTTATAATGTCACTAGCAAATATTATATTACTTTTCCCTACACATTTCCTTTGGTTACTGCTCCTTTTTATGCTTTATTTGGGGAACGGGGTTTATATATAATTCCTTTAATATCTTGTTGGCTAGTATGGTTATTTTTCTATTTAGATTGTATCAAATTAAAATTCAATCAATTTTTAACGTCACTAGGTTTAATCTTATTAATTTTTAGTTCCTATCTGACTGTTTACAGTGCTATGTATTGGGAACATACTTTAGCAGTTGCTTTATGCTTTGCTGGACTATCTCTATGGGGTATTTTTTCTTATTCTCAAGGTAATTCTAAACTGATCGCAATTACCAGTGGGGTGTTAATTGGTTTGTCTGTGTGGTTTCGTCCCGAATTCCTCTGTATGGCAGCAGTTATTACGGGAATTATTATTGTTATTACTATTGAACCTTTATTAAATAAAATATCTATTACTAAAATTATTCCTCTGCAAGAAATTAGTTTTTTAGCTCAACAGAAAACCTTATTTCTCAGTAGTATGTTTCTGAGCGTAGCAGGTTTTTTCATCTCAAATAAATTAATTTACGGTTATGCTTTAGGGATTCATGGAATTCAAGTTGTTGAAAAACCTTCTATCAAAGAAAGAATAATTGATGCTTGGAATAACTTTTCAGGAATGACCTTGGTTTTGCCAAAATATTTACCAATTATCTATTTTATATTTATATATATATGTTTTTATTTTATACAAAAACTTTTATCTCGTAAAAGTATCGAACTTAATTTTAAGTTAGTTACTACTTATTTAGCAGCTTTATTATTTATCTTTGCTGTATCTATTTTGGTACCAGTTGGTACTGCTGGAGCGATTGCAGGGGGAAAACAATGGGGAGTTAGATTTTTACTAATCCTTGTTCCAATAACAATTTTGGTTGCTATTGCTCAATTAAAAATGCTTCAATTGAGAGCTATTAAAATAAAAACTGAAACACTAGTTTATAATATTGCCTTGATAACTTTCATTAGTTTGACAACTATTGGAATTTATACTAATACAGTACAAGCAACTCAGCTACTAGATAAAAATAATCAAGCTATCCAGCCAGCAGTAGCATTTTTAAAAGAAAGTAAGCAAGAAATAGTTGCAATTTCCCATGAGTTTGTGGGACAAGTTTTAGAAACTGCAACTAATGACAAAATCTTTTTTAATGTACCAACAGAATCGGCAATGATCAAACTAAGTCAAGCTTTACTGTTTCAGCATAAAACTAAATTTACTTATATTTGCTATCCCCATCGCCGTTGTGATTTACCTAAAACTGATTCAGAGAATTTACAATTTACTCAAAACAATCAAAACTATCAAATTCATTTTAACTATCTTGGCAAATTTGGTAAATATCCTATATATGAAACTGAGATAAAATAATCAATATGAAAA
>JASJDB010000196.1 GCA_030065315.1 Xenococcaceae cyanobacterium MO_167.B52
AAGAAATATCTCAATCGCAATCTGGAACTGCTTGATCTAATTCAAGAAGGAAGTTTAGGTTTAGAAAGAGGTGTAGAAAAGTTTGAGTACAGCAAAGGTTACAAGTTTTCTACCTATGCTTACTGGTGGATTCGCCAAGGAATTACCAGAGCCATAGCACAGCAAGCCAGAACTATTCGCCTCCCAATTCATGTCACTGAAAAACTCAACAAAATCAAGAAAACTCAGAGGGAATTATCCCAGAAGTTAAAGCGTTCAGTTACTACCAGCGAAGTCGCTCAAGAAATGGGCATTACCTCAGAGGAGATTAGAAACTATCTTCAGATAACCAAAAAGACTATGTCTTTGGATGTGAGAGTTGGCAAAACCGAGGACACCGAATTATCGGAATTAATTCAGGATAAATCCCAAGGTGTAGAAACTCAAATCAACCAAGACTTATTAAAAGAAGAAATTTGGAATGCGTTATCAGAACTTAAGCCAAAGCAACGAGAAGTACTCTGGTTAAGTTTTGGCTTAGAAGATGGTCAGGAGTGGACTTTGAGTGCTATTGGCAAAAAACTCAAGCTTAGTCGGGAACGAGTGCGTCAGCTGAGAAATGCAGCTTTGAAAGTTCTCAAAGCTAAAAATATTGGAGATTTAAAGCATTATCTTGCTGGTTAGGTTGTTGACCATGTTTCAATAGTAAAAAATCGAGTACCTGATAGAGTAACTCATGTATCGAATAATTGTGATTTAGCTTGCTCTTGTCCAGGAAAATGTTAATATAGGAGCCAAGAATTAACAGATTAACGATTAAGGTTTCATTCAGTATTGCTAGGTCTTTTCCATAAAGTATTGAGCTATTTCTTGAACAATAATCACAATCTCTCTAAACACAACACTCATTGAGAGGAAAATAATTTTATGTCAATTTACGTTGGTAATTTATCTTACGAAGTCGATCAAAACGACTTAAACGAAGTCTTTGGTGAATATGGAAAAGTTAAAAGAGTTCATATTCCCACAGATCGTGAAACAGGTCGGGTTAGAGGATTCGCATTTGTCGAAATGGAATCCGAGGCTGATGAAGATAAAGCCATTGAAGATTTAGATGGTGCAGAATGGATGGAGCGTACACTCAAAATCAACAAAGCTAGACCCCGTGAAAACAGAAACTCCTTTAGTGGTGGTCGTCGTAACAATCGCTTCTAAGCTTTTCTTCTATTTAGCTTCTTCTGCTAGAAGAGGCTAAATCTCTTTTTGTATGGGAACAGTGGGACTCGAACCCACAACCTAACGATTAAGAGTCGCTTGCTCTGCCAATTGAGCTACGTTCCCGATTTAAAGCTAGAGGCATTTTTTTACCCACTACTTTTAATAATAGCTAGTAATTTTTTGAGAACAGCATTACTAGCTACTATTTTTGACTTTTTAGAATCAATTTTTTCGGCTTTTTCTGTTGATTTATCTTGGGTTTATCAGAGGATTTCTTTTTGCCTTGCCCTTTACCAGACTTAGGTAATTTCATGAATTTTGGAGCTTGTTCGATAGGTTTTCCCAATTGCTCCACAAACCCAAAAGCATCACGATGGGGTAGAAAAGCTGCTTTAATCTGCACAAAGTAAGGATGTCCTTGGTCTTTCTCCCCTCTTGGATTGTATCGAAATGGTCTAACGGGTGAGTCTTTCCAAAGTACGGGAATATGGGTTGACTTCATGAATTTAGCTTGAGTTTTCGGATCATCACTCTTGTTGAGAAAGTCCAGTCTCTCCTGCTTGAAGTTGAGGAAGATGGAAATGCAAGGCTGACGGCATACAGGAATAAACTGCCACAAGCCACAGATTTTAAATTCGTTATCTTTTAAATCGGCGGAAATACTATTTTCATAATTGCCAACTTCAAACCCAATTAATTGAAACCACAATCGGTGAGGTTGCTCTTTTTTTGGCAAGTGCAACACCTTGGGATAAACAATTAAACGTTGAGTGGATTCTCCAGTTTTAGCAATGATTTTCTTTAACGTAATGTCGCGAGAATTCCCTAACGTTCTATAACTTAGGGTTGAATCGCGACCAATAAACAAACATTTTTGGCGCGTTTCTATCATTTTATGATATAAGGGTAAAATGACAAGAGTAGCGCAAAAAATACGAATCTATCCTACTGATGTACAAAAACAGCAACTAGCTAGAGCTATGGGCTGTTGCAGATGGTGGTACAATCACGCTCTGAATGTTTGCAATCAAACTTACAAAGAGACAGGGAAGGGTATATCTCGTAATGGTTTGAATGCTTTGTTGCCAAGTCTAAAGGAAGAACACGAATGGTTAAAGACCGATGTTTACTCTCAAAGTTTGCAGCAAACTACTCTCAATTTATCTCGTGCTTTTATTAACTTCTTTGAGAAAAGAGCTAAATATCCTAGATTCAAATCAAAGCACAAAAAGCAGTCTGTGGGATTTCCTCAATCGGTCAGAATAGAGGGCGACTATATTTATCTTCCTAAAATCAAGCTAGTAAAAGCTGTATTTGATCGTAAATATATAGGAAAAATCAAGACTGTAACTGTTACAAAAGATAGTGATGATAGGTATTTTGCTTCTATTATCTATGAAGTTGATGCTTGTTTCGTTTCTGGTAATAGTGACAAAATTTTAGGTATCGATTTGGGTATCAAAGAATTTGCCATAGTCCATGATGGGTCTAAGACAAGTAAATATGCTAATCCCAGACATATCAAAAAACACGAGAAAAACCTAGCTAGAAAACAAAAGAAATTAGCTCGGAAAAAACTTGACAGTAAATCAAGAAAGAAAGCTAAAAAAATAGTAGCTAAAGTTCATGCACGTATCAGCAATTCCCGTCAGGATTTCTTACATAAGTTGAGTAGAAAACTGACTAACGAAAGCCAAGTGATTGTGGTGGAAAACCTCAATGTTAGGGGATTAGTGCGTAACCATAAATTAGCTAAAGCTATTTCTGATGTAGGTTGGGGAATGTTTGTCAATTTCTTGAGCTATAAGCTGGAACGAGAGGATAAAAAACTCGTAGAGATTGATAGATTTTTCCCCAGTTCTCATATCTGCCCTGAATGTCTAACTCAACAACCAAAGATGGATTTATCTGTTAGAGAATGGACTTGTATCAACAAGGCTTGTAATGCTCATCATGATAGAGATGAGGCTGCAAGTAAAAATATTAGGGCAGAAGGAATCAGAATGCTAAAGGCGGATGGTGCTGCCGTCTCTGCTAGTGGAGGAAGCGTAAGACAAGACCGAGGACGAAAGACCAAGGTAATGCAGCATCCAGTGAAGCTAGAAACCCCATCGTCCTATGACGTGGGGTAGTTCATCAGAACTTCCTAAGCGGACTATTATCACCTGCCAGCTAACTGAAGCCATAGCGAAACATCAATCTTCCAAGATGTTGGCAGTCGTCTTGGCTGACTTAGATCGCTTTAAATTGATTAACGCTCGGCAGTTCGAGCAAGGGTACTGCATCCATACCGCAGGTTGGATGTAGGCGGGGCGTACAAGCTTTTGAGGAGACCTCAAAAGATAGCCCCTTGGGAATTGCGAGGACATAACCTATTGGGTAGGAGTATTTTGCTGTTGAATGTATTGCTTTACGGTTTCCAGGTTAGCACCACCAGTAGAAAAGACAAAATAGCCAATCTTCCAAAACACTGGTTTTCGGTAAAACTGAGCGCATCTATCAGGACTAATAAAGCATTTAAGAATTTTTTCTCAGGGCGTGCTAAATTTCCTCGCTTTAAGAAAACTCGTGATGTAGGCATCGAGTTCAAACCAGGAACAGTTAGAATTCAGGGAAACAAAATCCAGTTTCCCAAACTGGGCTGGATGAAATTCTTTGACTCCAGAGATATCACTCCCAACTGGGAAATTAGAACCGTAACCATTACCAGAGATATAGACGATTGGTATGTCTCAGTATTGCTCAAAGACGAAACAATTCCTGACTATCATCCAAAACCCGCATCGGAGTTACAAACAATTGTGGGTTGTGATGTAGGAATCAAAAAAATCGCAGCTTTGAGTAATGGGGAAATGATTCCTAATCCAAAAATTGCCCAAAAATTAGAGCGGAGATTAAGAATCAGACAAAGACGTTTATCACGGTGGTCAGCCGTAAAGTTACGCCAGTACTGCGGACGGGTTTCCCTCCGCAGGTAACTGGCGGTACGACCCAACCTGAATTAACAGGTTCTTCTTTAGTTAGAAGGAAGATATCACTGACGTTGGTGGGTGAGTCGGGTAATCCTCCTAAGTATCCTAAATATATACAATTTCAATTGTTTACTACTGAGGAATGGGAGACAGGATGATTGTACTTTTCTTGTCTTCAGAATCTAAGACTATACCTAAGAGGTTAGTCTTAGAGCTTCAATGGGTTTAGGGCAATTATTATATCGTTATGTTCGCCGTCGGCAATTTATTGAATCATTTTCTGTACGTCAGTTGTTTGCCGATCCGACCCAAGTTGATTCACGATGGTTAGAATCTTTATTAGAAGGAGCAAAAGACCTTCAAAGTCGTTATGCGGTATTTTCCTTTTTAGCAGGATTTTGGCGGGAAGACTATACTGCTGCTATTGAGTCGATCAAGCAACCTACGTTAGTGGTATGGGGTGAAAAAACTTCCAGTATTAATCGAGAAAGTATAGCTGAAACGATACAAGAACCAGAAAAAACTTATGTTCAACATCTTCCTCAAGCACAAGTTTGCACAGTTAAGGGACGTAATGTACTGCCATTTGAATCTCCCTCTGATTTGGTCAAAGTGATTACCGAATGGAACAACTAACCTGAGATTATAATTTGGGATAATATTTCTGGTTTTTTCAGCCACTGATCAAGTTCTTTTTAGTCAAAATAAGAAGAATATATTTAATTTTGGCTCATTACTTTGATCAATGTTTGTAAAACTCGGTATTCTTCTGGATTCACGTGCTGGTCGAACAGCGCAATACAGGCTGTTTGGGATAAAGCCAGTGCTGCTACCTCCGCATCTAAATTTTTGACTAGACGTTCTATATCTTGTGGCACCTTTAATGCGGTTTTAATTCCTCCGATTACTGATTCTTCTATCCCCAGTAACTGTAGTTTCGGATAGATACTCTCCCAGTGGACTATACCTTCTTGATGATTAATCTGGATCGCATATGCTAAAAGGCGTTGATATTTATTTTGCTGCTGGGCAGGAATTTGGAAGACTTCTGATTCTAATCCTTCTTGTGGCATTTTACTGCTTTTGATATTTTCAATGATTCTGTACCAATCTTGATTATCACTAGCTTCTGGCTGACTCACTGTCAGTGAAACTTGTATTTTTCCTTCTACTGTATCCAGATGTGTTACTTGGGCTGACACCCCCAAAAACCCCAACCATCTGGCGATGATTTTCACTAAGGTTATTTTCGTCGCTTGTGTCTGAGCCAATAATTTTATTTGAGCTTTCACCATCGGGCGGACAATTGAAGTCAGCATCTTTGTTCCTCTCAAGCAGTAGTTGATTCCTTGCGTTAGTCTCTGATTTGTGATCTATCAATTTTCTTCTTTCCTTAATTTCTCTAACTTTGCCCACAGTGGTTCTCCTGCTTAAATCTTCTTAGTATTACTCCCCAAATTTTTAGCTTTCTTTACTTGTTTAATGACACTTGTCAAGCAAATGTTTTAAAACATTACAAGTTCTCAGAGAGATTTTGTCAACTGACAAAACCATTTGGGATTTTGGATTGCCGATTTTGGATTAAAAACAAGCCCCTGATATCAAATCACTCTAAAAATGCTATACATCAATCTCCGTATCTCTCTATCTCCGTGTCTCCGTGTCAATCATCTGTAGCAAGCTTAAAGGGAAATAATATAACTTTCAAGCAAGGGAAAATCCCAAATTGAAAAATCGTAAAATCATTAATCTAAAATCCCAAATCGAAAATCTGCAAGCCCCTGTCTTTCAAGCAGGGGAAAATCCCAAATCCCAAATCTAAAATCTAAAATCAAAACGACTTCGTAAGTTTAAGTCCATTTTTGTATTTAAAATAACAACAGAAATTATCTGTTAAGTAATCAGGTAGAATAAGTTGTTGATTTTTCTAGAATAGTTTTAGCTTCATGATTTCTAGTAATGATTTCCGTACTGGCGTTAGCATCGAGTTAGATGGCTCTGTTTGGCGAGTAGTAGAGTTTCTTCACGTCAAGCCAGGTAAAGGATCCGCATTTGTGCGAACTAAACTCAAGAATGTTCAGACTGGAAACGTCGTTGAGCGTACTTTCCGCGCAGGAGAGACTGTTCCCCAAGCCAATATTGAAAAGCGCACGATGCAGCATACCTACAAAGACGGTGAAGATTATGTCTTTATGGATATGGAAACCTACGAAGAAACACGCCTTTCTCCCAATCAAATGGGAGATCGGGTTAAATATATTAAAGAAGAAATGGAAGTGAACGTAGTTTTCTGGAATGAACAGGTTTTAGAGGTGGATTTACCCACATCTGTGATTTTAGAAGTGACTGATACTGATCCAGGAGTAAAGGGAGACACTGCTACAGGAGGTACAAAACCAGCTATTGTGGAAACAGGAGCTCAAGTTATGGTACCTCTATTTATTTCTATCGGAGAAAAAATTAAGGTGGACACCCGTGATGGTTCTTACTTAGGTAGGGAAAATTAATCGAAATCAAAGCCAAAATTAAGAAGCTCCCAGACAAGGAAAAAACTTTTTCTCCTGGGTTCACCGCAGTTAAATTTATTTTAAGAGGGTGGGTTGTATAGTCTGTGTCTGTAAATTTTCAAGAACTTCGAGAATTATTATCGGCGATCGCAGAAACCGATATTACAGAGTTAGAACTCAAAAGCGATGAGTTTGAACTAACAGTTAAAAAAGGAACAGTTATTCAGCGAGCTGAGATAGCATCAATGCCAGAAGTCACGGCAGTTCCTACTGCACCGTTACCAAGCAAAGCCGTAACGAACCAAAATGCTGAAGTAGCTTCTGTGCCCAATGCAGAGAAGCAAAAATGGTTAGAAATAATTGCTCCTATGGTAGGTACTTTTTATCGCGCTCCGGCACCAGAAGAACCACCATTTGTTGATGTGGGAGATCGTATTAGTACTGGTCAGACAGTCTGTATTATTGAAGCTATGAAACTAATGAATGAACTAGAAGCAGAAGTTTCAGGTCAGATTGTCGAAATTTTAGTCCAAAATGGAGAACCTGTAGAATTTGGACAAGTTTTGATGCGAGTTGATCCAGGATAGTTTTGCTACCAATTTAAGCTTATGGAATTGATCGCTATTGTTTTATCGGGACTCTTGGGTATATTTTCTAACGGAGGCTGGGTGGTCGAGGCTATCGCCAAAAACCAGATCGCAACTTCTGCTTCAGGCGAGCAACTAATTTCTGTGGAACAGCAAGTTATCAGAATTGATAATACTCCCAACTACCAGATAGTTCAAGGCAAAATTGACCAGGTCAGAATTGCTGGTAGGGGAGTAACCATAAATTCTTATCTCAGGATTGATACTTTGGAGTTAGAAACTGATGCGATCGCCATAGACCTCCAGAATCTTAATACCAAAAGTTTAGACCAGGTACGTTCCTCTCTCCAAAAACCCCTACAAGGAGTAGGGAAAATTCTTATTACAGAAACAGACTTAACTAAGGCTCTACAATCTGCCGAAGTTAGAGAACAAATACAAAAAATCCTAAATAATCGAGTAGCTCGTAGAGCAGGAAATACTACCATCGCTTATGAAATATCTAATCTCCAAATAGAGCTAAATCCTGATAACCGCATTAAAATAGCAATAGAACTGCGTCGTTTGGGGATTAGCCAGAAAAAAACCACAAAACTAGCAATTGCTTTGGAATTTGGCATTGAAGCCTCGGCAGGCAACAAGATTCAAATAGTTCAACCTGTTGGTAAAGTTAACGGTCGTACCATGTCTTCTAGATTACTGAAAGGATTTGCTGAAGGTATTAGCGATCGCTTAGACTTAACAAAAATGGAATCTCAAGGAATTTTTGTCCGTCTTCTACAATTAGAAATAACCCCAGACCAAATTGAGTTAATTGCTTTTGCCAGAATGGAAACAAAATCAGCATCAATCCCTTCCACTGAAATATTGAATATTTCCAGCTCATTCTAGGAGAACTACCCATGAATCATCATAAATCAAACAAACCATCCACTCTGATCGTGATATTGGGAGTTGCAGGAGCAATCTTAGCCCTTGGTGCAGGTGCAGCATGGTGGGCAAAATATTCCCTAGATAGTCGTAATGAGCCTCCCTCTATTTCTCAGAATCCTCCTGTCAGTACCCAAGAACCGCCTCTAATTCCTACTCCTACCCCTACCGAGGAACAAAAACAAGTAACTATTTGTTGGCTCAACCCCACCACTAATAAAATTGAATTAGTTTCTAAAACCCTAAATTTCCCCAAGTCTGTAGAACAAGCAATTATCCTCAAAACAGCCTTCGATCAGCTTCTAGCAGGACCTAGTAAATCCGCGGAATACACTACAACTATTCCCGATGGAACAAAAGTCCTAGAGATTGAAACTACAGCAGAAGGTATAAAAGTTAATCTTTCTCAAGAATTCATTACAGGTGGTGGTAGTGCAGCCATGACAGGAAGGTTAGCTCAAGTGGTCTATACTGCCACCAGTTTAGATATAGAAGATAAAGTTTGGATTAGTGTAGAAGGTAAGCCGTTAACTACTCTGGGAGGAGAAGGAGTTTTAGTAAGTCAACCCATGACTAGACAAAAATTTAATGATAATTTTCAACTTTAATTTTTAACCTTTTCTACAATTTTATCAAAATACCAGTTGAGTACAGGTCTTAAAATACTGTGTAAGCGGTCTAAAAGAGTCATTTCTAATCCTGGAGCGATCGCGAATTGACTAGTGACAATCCCTTTGATAATTGCTTGGGCTACTCCTTCTGGCGACCAAGTTTCAGCAGTTGCAGTTATTGCTTTAGTTTCTGGGGGTTTAGTTTTGTTTTCCGCTACTAGTTGAGGGGTATCTGTATCAGGAGGATAGACAATAGAAACCTTAATTCCTTTTGGTTTAAGTTCCCCTCTCAAAGACTCTGCTAGTCCCCTTAAAGCAAATTTTGAGGGACTATAGGCACTATAACCATAAAGTCCGATTAATCCTGCCCCAGAAGAAATTAAGACAATATTACCTTTTCCCTCTCTTTCCATTGCTGGTAAGACGGCTCTGATAGCGTATAGAGTACCAAAATAATTAACCTCCATCGTCCGATTAAACACTGCTCTTGTTATCTCCATAAAATAACCAGGAATCGCTATTCCCGCAGAGGTGATTAAAATATGGGGATGACCTAATTTTGCGATCGCATTTTTTATAGCTTGAGTAATTTCTTCTTCTTTAGCAACATCTGCTGCTAAAGCTAAGATACTTTGCTGAGAATTGATTTTAAGAGCCTGTAATTCTGTTCGCGCTTGATCTAACTTTGCTTTATTACGAGCAATAATAGAGAGGTTTGCTCCCTCTTGCACCAGTAATTTAGCTACTGCTTTACCAATACCACTAGACCCACCAGTAATAATTGCGTGTTGTTGATTAAATTTATATTGTTTTTGACCCAAAATACACCTAAATATACATATTAAAAGCTAATAGCTGGATAAAAAGTATTTTGCTTGACTATATTTACCGAAAACACGGGTAAAGCCCCTCAATTTTATTGATGGGGTGTAGCACGCTGGCGATTGCAATCGCCCGTATCAGTTGTATCTCAAGAGAGATTGTACTATAATATTTTGCGTAGTAGATTAACCGCGTAAATGTTTGTTCTAGAGTACAAGCTTAGAGGTAAAGAGTCTCAATTTCGAGCCATAGACGAAGCTATCCGTACAGTTCAATTTGTACGCAATAAATGTCTTCGATATTGGCAAGATAATCGAGGTGTAGGTCAAAAGGACATATATAAGCACGTAACTGCTTTGAGAAAGGAGTTTTCTTTTGTCAAAGACTTAAACTCTACTGCTTGTCAACAAGCTTGCGAACGTACCTGGACTGCAATTCTCAAATTCTATAACAACTGCAAAAACAATATTCCTGGGAAGAAGACGGGCGACATAAACGCCTGGGGTTTCCCCAGGCGACGCGCCCTCGGCTACCCTAAATATTCTAAACGTACTCGTTCTGTTGAGTTTAAAAAGTCAGGTTGGAAATTAAATCGTAATGCCAAAAAGATAACTTTCACGGATGGCAAAAACATTGGTGAATTAAAACTGATTGGTAGTCGTGATTTGTACTATTTCCAAGAATGGCAAATTCAAAGAATTCGGATTGTTAGGAGAGCAGATGGTTATTTTGTTCAATTAATGCTTAAACTTGATATTAGAGATATCACACCACAGTTAGAACCTACTAAAAAATGTGTAGCTATAGATGTGGGTTTGAAATATTTCTATGCTGATAGTAATGGAGAAACTATTGATTGTCCCAAGTACTATCGCAAATCGGAAAAGCGTTTAAATAAACTGAACAGAAGAAAAAGCAGGAAGTTTAACAAAGGACGGGGCTTACAAGGGGCTGAAGTAAATTCAGCCCACAGCCCCTCACAGAAGCAGTCCAATAACTACATCAAAGCTAGAAAAAAATATGCCAAGAAACATTTAAAAGTAAGTAGGCAGCGAGAAGAGTTTGCCAAAGAGAAGGCACTCCGTTTAATACAGTCAAACGACTTAGTAGCCTATGAAGATTTAAAAGTTAAAAATCTGGTGCGAAATAAAAAACTAGCAAAGAGTATTAATGACACTGCATGGTCACTTCTACGGAAGTGGATTGAGTATTTTGGGTTAAAGTATGGCAGGTTAACTATTGCCGTACCGCCCCACTATACTACTTCTGACTGTCCTAGTTGTGGCAAACGAGTTAAAAAATCCCTTTCTACTCGCACCCATGTTTGTGATTGTGGAATTCCAGTTTTAGATCGGGACTATGCAGCGTCATTAAATATTCTCAAAAAAGCTACCCAAGGGCATTGGGGAAGCTGGTCTGAGCAATTAGACCTAAACGCTTGGGGAGATCGAGCCTCTATTTTGGTTGGTAGTAATACCTGTCAAGGTAAGCTTAGTCAGTGAACCAAGAATCCCCTAGATTCCTTGATTAGCCGTTCAGGTTAATATCTATGGGGAGTGTCAACATTAGACAAGGGAGTCGTAAAACCCGTTGTCACATGGCAAAAATTCAAGGTGAATGCCAAATAGTTTATCAGCCAAATAACCCTCTACCTTGCGGTGCAGTAGTTTGGATTGAGGTTGCTGCCGATACATTAGTGATTCCGCAGTTATTAGAACCCGCTAAGGAAATTTAACCATGAATCAATCGCCCCTAACTGAAGCCGAAAAAAAACAACTGATAACGAAAGCGGAAGCAGCGTGGAAAAACGCTTATGCTCCCTATTCTAAATTCCAAGTAGGAGCAGCCTTACTAACTGATCAAGGTAAAATATTTACAGGTTGTAATGTAGAAAATGCTTCCTATGGCTTGAGTATGTGTGCGGAGAGAAATGTGATTGCTAATGCGATCGCAAAATTAGGTGCCAAAAATCTCAAGATCAGAGCGATCGCAATAGCTAATAACCGTAAAGTTCCCTGTTCTCCTTGTGGTGCTTGTCGCCAAGTTATCTCAGAATTTGGGACTAATATAAATATAATTTTTGTCAGTCCTCAAGGTTATCAACACCTAACTATAGCTGAACTTCTCCCCCAAGAATTTTCTGCTTTAGATATCTTCTAAACTGACTCCCGAAGCTATATTCTATAAGATTGACGGTAGGAAATATTCTCGGAATGGCGAGCATATTTAACCACCTTGTTGAATGCTATTAATTTTTATACCTAATGAAATCATATCTTGCTGCTGCTATTCAAATGACCAGTAAGCCCAGTCTAGAAAAAAATCTAGCTGAGGCAGAAGAGCTTATCGAGTTAGCTGTACGCCAAGGGGCAGAGTTAGTCGGTTTACCAGAAAATTTTGCTTTTTTAGGCAAGGAATCAGAAAAAATAGCCAAAGCAGCCGAAATTGCCCATAGAACTGAGAAATTTCTCAAAAAAATGGCTCAACGTTTTCAAATCACTATTTTGGGCGGTGGTTTTCCAGTTCCAGTCAAAGAAGATAATTCTAAAGTTTATAACACAGCTTTGTTAGTCGATCCTAACGGCAAAGAACTTGCTCGGTATCAAAAAGTACATTTATTTGATGTTGATGTTCCTGATGGCAACACTTATCAAGAATCTAGCACCGTAATGGCAGGTAGCGTTTTACCAGATATTTATCATTCTGAGCAATTGGGAAATATAGGTTTGTCAATTTGTTACGATGTTCGATTTCCTGAATTTTATCGTCATTTGTCCTACAAGGCAGCTAACGTTTTATTTATTCCAGCAGCTTTTACCGCTTACACAGGAAAAGACCACTGGCAAATATTAGTTCAAGCTAGAGCTATTGAAAACACTTGCTATGTTATTGCACCTGCTCAAACAGGAAATCATTACGAGAGACGCTATACTCACGGTCACGCTATGATAGTCGATCCTTGGGGAACAATCTTAGCAGATGCGGGAACTCAGCCAGGAGTGATAGTAGCAGAAATTAATCCCGAACGCTTAAATCAAGTTCGTCAACAAATGCCCTCTTTACAACATCGTGTATTTGGAAAATAGATCTTACAGAAAGGAAGCTAATAGCTAATAGCTATTAGCTTTGGTTTTCAATCCTTGGAGTAAATAGAAAATGACATTGTCTTGCTCAAAACGATTAATAGTTAAGCAAATGACTTTGCTATACTAATTTTAAGTTGCGCTTAATATATAAACTCATAATAAATATTTAGTTATATGAATTCTGTTTTTGAAGTAATTGAACCTAAAGGTAT
>JASJDB010000197.1 GCA_030065315.1 Xenococcaceae cyanobacterium MO_167.B52
TAAAGAACAAAAGTTGACATCATTTTTCCTAGCTCTAAGCCAATCCTTTCTTTCACAATTATTCCAGTTATAAACTTGACAACAAATTTCGAGCCACTCATCTATTTGAGTAGCTTGAACTTGGCTAGGTTTTAATTTATACTGAAACGTGAAAGAAAGCATTTAACTATTAAGAATTAGTGCTTGTATTGTAACATATTTACTGCCAGATTTATCTGGCGATAGCTTATATCCCCCGTCATTTATGCGGGGGATATAAGCTTGACGATGATAATACTGATTGTATTAATTCTAACCCCCCCACAAGCGACGGCGAGGAGAGCCATTGAGACGTTGATGAGCATCGTGTAACAGCTTCGGAATATCTAGTTTTTCGGGGCAGCGTGATAAACAATCCCCACATTCGGTACATTTATCACCTTTTTTCCCAGGAAACCAATGTCCAGCATTTTCTAGCATCCGATAGCGATATTGACCATAATCACTCATGTCATAAGCTACTGCTAAATTACGCAAGCGCAGTATTTCGGGGATATTAATTGTTTCAGGACAAGGCAAACATTGATTACATTGGCGACAAAGCTCACTATTTAAACTAGAGCTTAAACGGGTTTCTAATCTGGTAAAGATAGCTGTCTCTTCAGCAGAAAAAGCAGCGTCCCAGTTTTCCTGTCTCCTATCTTGGAGAAAATTTAATTCATCAGGCTTGGCAGCCCCCACACTGAGGGTAGTAATAGCAGAATTACTTAATAAAAAGCGATAATTCAGTTCTAAAGGAGAAAGGGGATTACATAAATCTTTTAAAGTTTGAGGAGGAGTGTAGAGTCTTCCTCCCTTATCAGCAGGGGAAATAATAAATATTCCCATGTCTTTTTTTGCTGCTAATGCGATCGCTGGTAAATTACGTTGCCAGAAATAATAATAGTGGATATTTACAAAATCAAATAGGTTAGTATCAATTGCAGCAAGGATTAAATCTAAAGCACCATGAGTGGAAAAACCAAAATGTCTAATTTTTCCTTGTTGTTGCGCCTTCTGAATCGCCAACATACAACCTTGAGAATTGGTAATCCAGCTTAAATGGTTCCAGGTGTTTACGCCGTGAAGTGCTAAACAATCGAGATAATCTATTTGTAACCTGCTTAAAGACTCATCGATCCAACGTGCCATTTGTTTCGGATCGGGAGATGGCGGCAACTTGGTAGTAATATAGAGTTGCTCTCTTGATAAAGATAAATCAGATTTGAGGGCTAGTCCTAGATAGGTTTCACTTTGACCATAACCCCTAGCCGTTTCTAAATGGTTAATCCCTATAGAGATCGCTTTATTTATTGTTTCTATGGCTAATTGGGGAGAAGCCAAACAACGCATAGTCCCCAGAGAAAACACCGATACATTGAGATTAGTCTTCCCAAACCTTCTGTATTCCATTAATTATTGCTTATGATTGCCTAAAGCCACTGCGCTTGATTAATTCGCTAGGACTAATATCGGCGACAAAATTGCGAAAAGCTTCCCTTTCTGCTTCATCAGCATCCCGATCTACAGGAATAGAAGCATCTGCCACTACTTCTTCTACTACCCAAATAGGACTACCTGTCCGCAAGGCAATGGAAATAGCATCACTAGGACGACAGTCAATTTCTTTTCTTACCCCTCCCTGATTTAAACAGAGCATGGCAAAAAAGGTATGATCTCGCAAGTCATGAATGATTACTTTTTCTAGGTTCATACCCCAAATGTCAAAAATGTTACTGATTAAATCGTGGGTCAGAGGGCGAGGGGGTTCTTGTCTTTCCAGTACACTAATAATTGCCCTAGCTTGATCCTGACCAATAAAAATTGGCAATGCTCTACGTTCGGAACTATCTTTAAGCAAGACAATAGGACTGCGTGTCCCTGCATCCAAAGCAATGCCAGCAACTTTCATTTCAATCATTGGTTTAGCCTCTCAAGTAACGGTGATAGAAGTCAATACCGTGATTAGAAATTCTCCTTGATCAGGAGCTTCTCTCACGCTCAATTCTCTTAACATAGATACAAATCTTTATATCTATTCAAAAATTGAAAATATGCTTAGTACATTTTCTTATCCTTTTTAGTGATCGAAGGTAATTTGTCCTTTTAGAACAGGGCTTATAAGACCCTCGATAGGCTGTTTCAACGTTGTCAGGGTTCCACCGCCATCCTTTGGGATTACACCTTCAGATATAAAACGACGGTGCCTGCGCTGACCACATTCGGTAGTCATAGATTAACTCTGTCGTCCAACAACAGATCTCTCTTCGACTTCGTCAAAATTACTTAGAATAAGCAAGTATTAAGTAATACTGAGATCTTGCACCTAACCCATAACTGATTTGTAGTATCAGGTAAAAGGTAAAAGGTAAAAGGTAAAAGGATAATAAATTGATTATCAATCCTAGATTATTAAGTTTACCTGTACTGGTGCAAGATCTGAGTAATAAGATTTACTCATCAGTATGCCCTAATTTTTATCTGTTGCCCGTACTATTCAGAAAAAAATAACAGTTGGTCTTGAAGCCTAGAAAATTATTGGCTTGGGAACTATCTTAATTGATTTAAGATTAATCTTAGTGGCTACTTTGAGACACAATTATTGCCTATACTGTGAGTTAGTCAGGACAGGTGGCTTACTTAAAAAAGCAAATTAAACATTTCTATGGACAGGATTTAGCTTGGTGTAATTCTCGTTAACCTTGTTAACTATGGAATTGCCCTGATAATACCCTATTTAATTATATCTATATCTACATTGTCTGTTAACTATGCGTCTTCCCCTACCTCAATTTTCCACCGAAGACCGAGCACCTAATCATATTGGAGAAGTAATTGAAACTACTACGACTCAATATACTGCTCAATGCTTAGAACCAGAGGATTTAAAATTTCCTACCATGCCTCCTTTTGGCAGTTGGGTTAAATCTTTTGATGAAGAATCGGGTAATAAAATCCTGAGCGTGGTGACTTATGCTACCACAACTCCTATTGACTCCGTCCATCGAGCTAGAGCTTTAGGGTTGTCTTTAGCAGAATTACGAGAGCAGCAACCCCAAATTTTTGCCATGCTTAAAACCGAATTTAAAGCTGCTATTGTGGGCTACGAGGTTCCCTCTAATCTTAATAATGGGGAAGGTCAGGGCATGGGAAAAATGTATCAGTATTTACCTCCACGACCTCCTCAAATTCATCAAGGGGTGTATCATTGTGAACCATCGGAAGTAATAAATTTTACGGAAGACCTCGATTTTTTGAGAACCTTGCTCCAGGTTAAAGATATTCCAGTGGAGTCTTTAATCGCAGCAGTAATTCGAGAGGCTTATCGCATTCGTCAAGCTAACCGTAGTTGGTTGGTGCAAGTGGGAAGAACACTCAGCATATTATTAAAAGATGATTATGACCGCTTGAGGTACATCCTAAGTCAAATTCATTGGACTTAAAGTTTCATAAGCAATAAGTATAGGATAAGATAGTTTAAAATGCTCCGTATTGTTTTAGTACACCCCCAAATACCACCCAATACAGGAAACATCGCTCGTACTTGTGCAGCAACAGCAACAGAGTTGCATCTAGTTGCACCTTTAGGCTTTGAAATCAGCGATCGCCATCTCAAAAGAGCTGGCTTAGACTATTGGCCCTATGTAAATTTGCATTACCATGAAAATTTAGCAGCATTTTGGCAAGCCTATAAACAAAAATCAGGTCAATTAATTGGGTTTACGGTAAGAGGGAATACTAATTATTTAGATTGTCCTTATCAAGAAAATGATTGGTTGCTCTTTGGTAGTGAAACTCAAGGCTTACCACCAGAAGTTTTGTCAGCTTGCGACTATCGAGCTGCTATTTCTATGGCTCAACCCCAAGTTAGGAGTCTTAACCTTTCTGTTAGTGTCGCTATTGGTTTATTTGAAGCCCGTCGTCAATTAAGAACCCCATAACTATTCATAATTTATTTAACTAGGAATAAAACTAATGAGTATCTTACCCAATTACCGTCCCCAAAAATTGTCCCTTGGTTATCTAGAAACTGAGATTCTAGAAATTATTTGGCAATTAGGCACAGTAACGGTAAAAGATGTCCACCAGAAGATTTTATCTGACCCAGACCGAGAACTAGCTTACACTTCTGTAACTACTGTTTTGCGCCG
The DNA here is from genome assembly GCA_030065315.1 of Xenococcaceae cyanobacterium MO_167.B52. GTDB lineage: Bacteria > Cyanobacteriota > Cyanobacteriia > Cyanobacteriales > Xenococcaceae > JASJCP01. The sequence goes on from JASJDB010000197.1 coordinate 4,170, forward strand.
TCTCACGGAAAAAGGTTGGTTAACTTGTTACAAAGATCAAAAACAGGGTAGGGCTTTTTTATGGAAAGCTTTGGTCTCAAAAGAACAAGCTCAAGCTATTCAAGCTTACGAAAAATTAAACCAATTTTTGGCTATTAGTAACCCTGATATAGTTGCTGCTTTTGCCGATAGTCTAGATACTACTAGTGTAGAACAATTAGACAAAATTGCGACTAAATTGAGATCATTGCGTCAAAAACGTCAGGAGGAACAGGAATAATGCACTTTTTGATGATTTTGCTGGCTTTAGCAATTGCTTGGTTCTTGCGTATGGCTCCCTTAGATAGATCCTCTAACTGGGATCTACGGTGGCAGCGATCGCTATATACTTTTCTGTTTCCGCCCCTACTGCTAATCATGACTGCCCTAGCCGTTCTGACGATGGGGGCGGAAGGGCAAATGTTGGGTTGGAACTCAAGTTGGTTTGGCTATTTACTATCTTTAAGCTTAATTACTATTCCTACTGGCTTGCTAGTCAAATTAGGCTTTCAGGCTTGGCGATGCGGTCAAAAAATTCAAACCTATCCTCAACATAATCTTAATGGTCAAACTGTTTATCTGTTAGAATTGGAATTGCCTTATATTGCTCAAATTGGCTTTTGGCAACCTAAGCTAGTTATAAGCAGAGGCATATTACAACTTCTGGATTCCAATCAATTGGAAGCGGTTTTAGCTCACGAACAGGCTCACCTAGACCGACGAGACACTTTTTGTTTTTTTTGGTTGGGTTGGTTGCGTTCATTTACCCTGTGGCTACCTCAAACGGAAAACCTATGGCAGGAATTATTGCTAATTAGAGAAATTAGAGCTGACCTCAAAGCCACTGAAACAGTTGAACCTCTTGTGTTGGCAGAATCTTTATTAGCCGTAGCTCAAGAGGCTTTAAACCCTGCTACTCCCTGTTTTGGCACTCCTTTATTTGCTGCTTCTACTCCAGATCGTTTGACCCAAAGAATTGATGCCATGATTAATGTGCAACAACAGCCCCAAAATAGTTTTTATTGCTATTGGCTCTGGGTATTTTTACTGTTGATTCCTTGGGCTACTATACCTTTACATTCTTGAAAACAATATTTTACCCAATATTTACCTGAAAATAATTGGCAGTAAAGTTAATTCGAGTTATCATGAACCAATCCCAACCAGTCAGGGATTAATCTGAACTACTATTACATAAGTACCAAAGAAAAAGATTATCATAGCTTAATCTTTTTTTAAGATAAGTTTTACATAATTGTGAGTACCCTTGTAATCTAGTAAAGAAAAAATGTAAACCAAAGTTAATGTATCAAACCCTTGAGGCGATGACTGTAGTACCATTCCCTCATAACCCTTCTGAAAATAACCACAAGTCCAATAGTGTTAGAAGAGAGCAAGTAGCTCCAGTGGTGGCACTAAAGGAATTGGTGGCTAATTTACAGCGTGAGCAAAATAAAATTCAAGACTTGCTGAGTTCTTTGGGATTTGCGCTGCGTAGTTTTAGCAACTTGAATCAGTTTCTCGAATTAACCCCCTTAATGGCAGCTAGAGTTACTGATGCTGTGGGCGGTGTGTTAATACTGTATCAAGAAGATGGGCATATTGGTATTGAGCAATTTCACTGTCAAGATAGTCAGTTAGGAAAAAAAGTTCGTCAAGTTTTTGAAAACGTTAGTGTTTCAGTTAGCTCTACACAATTACTAGAAGAAAAACTTAAACAAGAATTATCAGGACAAGTCGCCATATATGGAACTCCTGTTTTGGTAAGAAATATGGAACAGGGGCGTTTATTTGTTTTTAGTACGGATCTTGATTATTTGTGGACTACAACCAGACGCAAACTAGTGCAACTAGTAGCAGACCAGACGGCAGTTGCGATCGCAAATCATGAACTAACGGTAGAATTACGCTCGAAAGAAAGGCAAGACCGGGAACTAGAAATTGCCTCAGAAATTCAAGTCAGACTATTGCCTAGTAAATGTCCCCAAATTAAAGGACTAGAAATTGCAGCAGCTTGTAAAACTGCCAATCGGGTGGGGGGAGATTATTACGACTTTATCCCAACCAATTATGACCGTCTCCATCAAGGTAACAATGACTCAGCTTCCCCAGTTCCCTGGAGTATTGTAATTGGGGATGTAATGGGGAAAGGAGTCCCAGCTGGGCTAATTATGACTATGACTAGGGGAATGTTGCGGGCAGAAGTTTTAAACCGCCACTCTCCTGCCCAGATTATGGAGCATCTCAATCGAGTCATGTATGCGGATCTAGAAAATTCCCATCGTTTCGTGAGTATGTTCTACTCAGAATATGATCCTAATAGTCGCCAGTTATCTTTTACCAATGCTGCTCATAATCCTCCTCTGTGGTGGCACGCTGAGGATGGCAGCCTCAGTAAATTGGATACTTGGGGGATGTTAATTGGGCTAGATATAGAATCTGAGTATGAAGATGGAATGGTGCAACTAGCCCCTGGGGATACGGTTATGTATTATACTGACGGCTTTACAGACGCAGTTAATGGTAACGGCGATCGCTTTGATGAAGATAATCTTTGTCAGGCTTTTGAGTGGGCTTGTCAAAATTTGGCAAATCCCCAAGAAATTCTGGAATATTTATTTGAAGAAATCGAAAAATTTGTCGGTCAGCCCAGTATTAATAACAAAGATGATATGACACTAATTGTGATGAGAGTTAGTAAACTGCCCACCACCAATTGATTCGCGCTATGCCCTCACAATATGGTGGGGGCTTTTAGTAGCCCTAGAATCAATTGGACAAGCCAACAATTCCGAACCTCTAGGCTGGTTTACACTCAGCCCAACTAAAGCAATCATTTTTGAGCCATTATCATCTGCGTCGCCTATCCAACCGCATTTAACATTACTGCACTTAAAAGACTTGTTACTTCTCAAGCCTATGTGTAGACAGCAATGGCAGCTTTGACTGGTGTAAGCTGGATTAATTGCTATAACCTCAACTCCTTCTTTAATTCCCTTGTATTCAAGAAAAGTTCTTAACTGAAAAAAAGCCCACGAGTTAGACCGTCTTCTTTCAGTTTTAGACCTTGGTTTCTGATTGGTTCTATCGCGAATACCAGTTAAATCTTCAACACTTACAAAAGATTGAGTTTCTTTAGCTTCAGTTATGATTGCTTTAGATATATTATGGTTGAGCCATGATTGATACCTTCTCTCTCGTCCCGATAACCGTTTCAAAATTTTCCTAGCTCTACGTCTAGTCGATCTTGTGCCTTGAGATGCGCGTCTTTGGAGAGAAGCTCTTACACGACTAAATTTGTCTCTAGTTTCTTTAATCTCCTTTCCTGACCATGATTGACCTGTGCTAGTTACAGCTATATCTCGTCTGCCAAAATCAACCCCAATGACATTGCTGGTCTTTTGAGTTTTTGGGGCTTCCGATTTCAACTGGATATGGACGTACCAATTACCATCACGATGTAAACAGACTTTAGCCGAAGTAGGCTTTTGCCCTTTTAATTTACCTCGATGGTAGCTACTAGCTCTAATTGACGCAGTTAATCTTTTCCCTGTGGTGCTAATGCTAACAGCCCATTTTTCTTCAATAAAGCGAAAAGTCCTAGCATCACAATCAAAGCTGGTTGGCTTGATGTATTTAACTTTTCTTCCTTTTGAAGCTTTACAACTAGCGTCAGAAATTGTTTCATGCACAATAAAAAATCACTCGCGTGTATTATACCATAATAATAACGAATCACAGACAAATTAAGCGGGGGCATCCTTGCGACATTTATGGTGAATAACAACTTGTAGTAATTGAACGCAGTTGAAAGCTCTGATGCGAAGCATCGGTGTTCGGAGGGGTTCACTTTTTATAAGGTTGAAAATGATAATACTTAGGATAGGAATCTAACCTAAGATGAAGCCAATACACTCCTAAACCCGATGTACTAATCCAAAGAGGTTGCTCATCGAGTTGTTCTTGAATTTTTTGAGCTAGAATTTGCCACAATAAGTGACTTTGAGATTGATTTGCTTTTCTAACAAAAGATGCCAGATGAGTATAAGTATTACTTTCCGATATCCTACAAGGAACAACTAGTAGAGCATCATTGCTGAGATTGGGAAAGGTAATTACTTCGGTATTAGGAGAGGCGGAGGCAAAATACTCTCTGAAAGGATTAGGATTAGGATGAGCTTTTGCTAGTTGAGGACTATCGACTAAGACAAATTCAAACTTTCTGGTGACAGTGGAGCGAGTAATTGGTGGTGTTTCCCAAAAGTAAGCGGAAAATTTAGCCGAGCTTAATAGAGCAATGAAAAAGGTGCGAAAATCCTGATCGCCCTGCCATAATTCTAGGACTTCTGAGTAGGTAAGTTGTTTATTGTGCAGAAGCAAGGTAAATTTATGGGTACGTTGGGATTCAGAGATTTCTACTAGATAGTTCCACATTATTGCTCCTAGAAAATGGCAAAATTAGAAATAATTCAAAAATTATTCCTACCTTAAAATACTATCTGAATATATAGTTAGACCAAAGATGATTAAAAAAAGCATTTCTCTCTTGATTGCGATCGCCTTAATATTAAGTTGCAATTTGATGGTTTCTAGACCCGCGAAGGCGATAGGAAATTCCCCTTTAACAGGTCTAGTTACTCTTAAGGCTATGGCAAAAGAAGCAATGCCCTATGATATTGCGATCGCTAATGATAAACCAACTCTTCTAGAGTTTTATGCAGATTGGTGTACTACTTGCCAGGGAATGTCTCCAACTGTAAAAAATTTAGCAGATAAATATAGCGATCGAGTTAATCTAGTAATGCTAAATATTGACGATCCTCAATGGGATAATTTGGTACAAGAATATCAAGTTACTGGAATTCCTCAATACACTTTTATTGATGCAGAAACCCAAACTGTTGATACTTTAATTGGCAAAGTCCCTCAGACTATTATGGCTCAAGTATTCGACAGATTAGTTGAATAAAACAGCTTATTTACAAACTAGACAAAATATCGAGACTTCTGCAAAATGTAGTCCTAAAAGATTAAATTCAATTATTAAGAAAATAACTTTGTTATCAAAACTCAAGGAATATTGAGGAGTGTTTTAAATGGTTTCTTCTACAAGAGTAACCGGAATTCTGAATAAGGGGACATCCCTTGAAGATGGAAAATATAAAATTACCAAATTACTGGGAAAAGGAGGATTTGGGATTACCTATAAATGTGTAGATACCAAACTCAATCGTTCTGTCGCTCTCAAAGAATTTTTTCCCCAAGGATGTTTGCGTGAAGGCACAACAGTAGTTTCCGCAGGGAGATGGAGCAATTCTAAATATAGCAACGCTAAACAAAAATTTCTGCAAGAAGGAAGAAATTTAGGAAAATTCAATCACCCTGGTATTGTTAAGGTGTTTTATTATTTTGAGGAAAATAATACAGCCTATATGGTGATGGAATATTTACGGGGTAGAACTTTAGGAAAAATTTTGAAAATGCAAGGAGGAAAACTCCAAGAAAAACAAGCCCTATATTTTATTGAAAAAGTAGGACAAGCCTTGGCAGTTTTACATGAAGCCAATTTTTTACATCGAGATATCAAACCAGAAAATATCATCATGGCAGAAGATGGGAGAATCGTTCTGATTGACTTTGGAGCAGCTAGAGATATTAGCAGTAACAGTAGTAAAGGATTTACTGCTATGTTAACCCCTGGATACGCACCCTTAGAACAGTATGGTCAGCATTTACCCTATGGTACTTTCACTGATATTTATGCTTTAGGGGCGACTCTATATCGCCTCTTGACGGGGAAGGTACCTATATCCGCTGTAGAAAGGGCAGCAGGAGTCAAATTACCCTGTATTAGTGAGATTAATCCTGATGTTAGTCCTCATGTAATTAAAGCTGTGATGAAGGCAATGGCAATAAATGCTTCGGAACGGTTACAGTCCATAACAGCCTTTCTAGGTATGTTACAGTTATATAGTTACAAACTAAGTAATAATACTAATACCCATAAGTTCTATGAAACTTTTTCCGATCCCTGGAAAGCTTTTGAGAAAAGTTCAGATAAAGGACAATTGAATTATCAATCTCCAACTCAAAGCTGGTTTTAGTGATATTTTTAACTAATTAAATATGAAACTCGAAGATATTAAGACTACTATTTTAGGAACCACTGGTTCAGGTAAAACCAGTTACTTGTTAGGTATGTATGCAGTGATGCAGACGGGGGTACAAGGATTTACCCTATCTGCTCGCGATATGGATGTGGGTTTAGATCTGATCGAAAGATGGGAACAACTTCTTTCCCTAAAAGGAGAAGATCGCTGGCCCGCACCGAATGCAGGTACTATCGAACATTATACTTTTGATTTTAGCTATGGATTTCGCGCCATTGAAGGTTTAGAGTGGGTTGACTATCGTGGGCTAGCATTAAGCGATCGCTCAAGTCAGCAAGATGTCCATGATTTAGCTAATTATCTAAGTGAATCAAAATGTCTATTTCTATGTATTTCAGGAGAATATCTCACAGATAAGATTACCCCTAATACAGTGCGAGAAATTAAAAGCGATCGCATGAATCAGTTTATTCAACAATGTATTAGCAATAACCACAACCCAAGCAAAGAACAACCTTTTCCTATTGCAATTATTATTACTAAATATGACTTATGTCATCATCGAGATAAACAAGCGGTTATAGAAGATATTAGAAAGCTATTTCAAGCCTTATTTACCCCTGATTCTGGTTGGTTAGTGATGATTTGTCCCGTTAGTTTGGGCAAAGAACTGTGTGAGGATCCTGATACGGGAAATATTGTTCCAGTTAATAATCATCTCCCTATAGTTTTTGCTGTATATTCTCAGTTAAGAACCTATGGAATAGAACTTAAAGAGAAACGAGACAATATTAATAAGCATATAAACAACTGTAATCAAAATACTCTCCTAAAAATGCTTAAGAATCAAGAAATTAAGCAAAATAATGAAGAACTCAAAACAATTGATCAAGAAATTTCTACAGTAGAAGAAAATATGCAATTATTAGCCAAAGAATTGCAGCAAGTATCTATATTTCTCAATGGAAGCGAGGTAACAGTAGGTGTCTAAAGAAAAATGGGCTGGGATAGTTTATGGGCGTACTCACCATCTAGATTTTCGGTTTATTGCACTTCCCGAAGATTTTGGAGAATTGCAACTAAATTGGGCTTCAAGTCATATTTTGGCTACTACTCAAAAGCCTAAAAAATTGTCTTCCACCCCCCGATGGTCTTTATTCAAGAATGAATCCCACTGCATTGTTGGAGTCACTTGTATGGTGAGAGATTTACTAGGAGAAAAGGAGGCTCATTTAACCAAAGATGATAAAGATAGACCTCTTTACATTTTTGTCGGCTATGCAGCCAAATTAACCCGTAGAAAATATCTTGTAGACTTGCCACCATACGATAGCGAATCACTACATGATTTTCAAGATTTATATGATCATGTCAAAGAAGTTTGGATGGTTAAAGATTTTCATAAAAATAGTCACAAATCCATAAAAACCAGCTATCAAAAGCGTGACTTTTCTCCCCCATGTCTGCACCAGAATTTATCGAAAGACTTAATAACTAAGATTAATTACCGAGGCAAAAGTCCCAATCAAGTATTTTTATGGCAAGATACCCCAAAAAGAAATGGTCAACTTTGGGCTACTTCTGCTGTCTGTTCTCATCCTACTTCTGTCTGTTTAGGAAAAGGTTATACAGAGCAATACTCCGATAATCCCTTTCTTAATCACACTGTTGAAAGTCAAGATGTGCTAACAGTAAAAGAACGATTCAGATCACATAAACCACAAGAAGAAGTAGCCAAAAAAATCGACCGCCAAGCAGTATCTTTCACCGAAGTAATTACCAATAAAGTTAAGGAAGATATTCAGGTAACTTATAGTAGTGCTTTGGAATTACAAGCAATAATGCTCAATAATTTTACTAATGAAAATGAAACAAACCCGCAAGAATCAGAATCGAATGTAGTTCTTTTTGATAAAAATATGTACCGAAATTTTGGCTTCAAAGCTAAGGGCTCCGAACCTGAAGAACAACTCTCTAAACCTGAAACTATAAAGTCTGACTGGTTTTAAATGATAGGAACTTTCAAAAATTAGTTACCTTGATGAAACTATAATAGAAATTTATCTTAGTATAGACAGAGATTTTAATTAAAAATATCAGTTCTTAAAATTTACTAGAGACTTAGTTTTAATTTAATTTGACCACCTACTGATCTGACTAATTTCCCTAATTAGTATTAGCCCCTCACTTTATGAAAGTGAGGGGCTAAAAAATATGTATCAAGAAAGAGTTAGAGTTGACGAGCTTCCTTGCATCTTACTAATCCTTACAGAGCATTACCACGAGGTAGTACTTCTTCAGGGAATTCAAAGTTTTCGTGGGGTTGGTCTTGAGTAGCCATCCAAGCTCTGAGACCTTCATTCAACAGAATGTTTTTAGTGTAGAACGTCTCAAACTCTGGGTCTTCTGCTGCTCTCAATTCTTGAGATACGAAATCATAAGCCCGTAAGTTTAAGGCAATTCCAATAATACCGATTGATGCCATCCATAACCCTGTTACTGGGACAAACAGCATGAAGAAGTGCAACCAACGTTTGTTGGAGAAAGCAATCCCGAAAATCTGTGACCAGAAACGGTTGGCAGTTACCATACTGTAGGTTTCTTCTGCTTGAGT
>JASJDB010000198.1 GCA_030065315.1 Xenococcaceae cyanobacterium MO_167.B52
GCTATTTTAAACTTACGGGGCATATAGTGGGTGCCGTAAATTGGTTCTACAGAATCATGAAAAATTGTTCCTGTACCATTCTTTTGTCTAGCAGCTTTAACTTCTTCCGCTTCCTCCGCACTCATCACTTTTTCTCCATCCACCCAGATCTCGTAATAAGCTCCTGTTTGGGGAGTAAGTAAGTCCGCTATTTTATTGCCATATTCCCAAGCATAGTCATATTCTGGCTTGTTTTTGTAGGGAGGAGGGGCTACCATCACATTACGGTTTAAGTCTCCACAAGCTCCCAAAGTTGACCCCATACTACGGACAATATCTCCCATTACTGTTTTGAGATTCTTTTTGAGAATACCGTGAACTTGGAAAGCCTGGCGGGTAGTCATTCTCAGGGTATGATTACCATAATCATTACTAAGACGATCCAAAGTTAAATATAATTCTGGCGGAATAAAGCCCCCTGGAGAACGAGTCCGCAACATCATTTGATAGTCTTTTTCCTGACCCTTGACTCGATTATCACGATTATCTTGTTGATAAGAGCCGTGAAATTTCAGGATTTGGATTGCCTCTTCCGTAAAATGAGTTGTATCCTGATATAGCTCTGTGGCGAGGGGTTCGCGCAAAAAATTACTACGTTCTTTGATTCCTTCTAGTTTTGACAATTTTTTTTTGTCAGGAGAAATCGGAGTTTTTACCATTATTCTCTATAGTTGTATTTCAAGGTATGTTTTTTCAATGTTTCCAGCGAGACTAACAAAGGCTATCAGAGTGCTGAGTCTTAGGTTGTACTTACGTTTTATCTTACCGTTATAAGCACCATATGCGATCGCTTTTTCCACCAAATTATCATATCGCATCATTTTGTAATATAAAACGCAAAAATATTGATCGAATCATTAAAGATGAAAAACATCAAGAGTTCATTAGAGCCAAAGCAATTTTTATTGCTAGTAAATATGGATATTTCAGAGCTTTTACCAAATAAACGAGAAGAAATTATCAGCCTAACTAATAAATAAAGATTTAGAATATAGCGGTTCTCATTTTAATGAGATACAACAAATATCTTGGTTTTCGTTCATTGTTCATTGTTCATTGTTCATCGTTGATTGACTGTACCTCACTTATTTGAGAAAGGCTATAATTGATTAGCAATGAAGAAAAAACAACAGCTATTTTAAATAAAGAAAATTCCTTGACTTTAGATACTATTCAACGTTCAAACCAAAGTTTATAAATTCCAGCAAAAATATTAATTAAACCTTATTTAGTAGGTAAGCAAAATTATTTGTACATTCCATTTTTTTCTAACACCTAACAGCTAATATCTAACAACTCTCTGATGCGAAGCCCTAAAGGACTAACTTTATGCGGAGCGGTATCCTTTAGGACGTGTCGCGAATCCTTTAGGGCAACTATCCAATTAATTTTGCTCAGGTACTTCTCTTGTAGATAATTGTGCTTAGGATAAAATGCGATCGCGATTATGTTGTATCAAATTTGCCAAATTTTTTCCTGATTTTCACTTTGTTTTCATTAATCCATAAGCATTTTGTAATCGTAAAAAATAGCCTTCTGATAAAGCAAAAAAGAGACATGATCTTAAAATCCAAAGACGATTTTTAAAGCATCTTGAATGGATTTTAAATATTCTTTTTCTAAAGTTCCCTGAAGATTTTGCACTCTGGAAATGTCCACCACTCTTAGTTGTTTAAGATTGATATGTCTTTCTTTGTCTAACCCATTATCCCTAGTGGGAATGATGTTTACAGCAAATAGCCAATTTTTGTGTCCAGGTAATATCGGCGCAACGATAACTGTTTTAGAGCCACGATTTACAATATCCGACTGAATGATGACGCAAGGTCTTTTCTTCTGAGTTTCTGAACCTTTTGTTGGTTCTAGATCGACCCATCTGATTTCTAATTGTCTGTAGAACATTAGGACAATCCATCACTGAGGGTAATATCCCAATCTGCTAACTCTTCTTGATAAGAGACTTCGGCTTCTTCTTGATTGGCTCTCAAAATTTGTTCGGCAATAATGCGTTGTTTTTCTGCTTTAAGAATATTGTTGATATATGCGCTGCGATTGCCATTAGCCTTAGATTCTAAAAACTCATAAGTTTCTTTATCTAGTGTGATAGTTATGCGATTGGACATGATAGTAATTTATTTAGTAATCACTATTATCATATCAAAAGTATGATTTAATTTTTTTGCAGCGATCGCATTTTATTTAATCTCAAAACAAACATTACTCATAAAAGTTTTTTAAACTCATCAATTGTCAAACCAGCATCTTTAATAATTCCACCCATTGTATAAGCATTAACAGGATTTGCTCTTGGAATGACGATAATACGATTGCCGTCTGACATAGGAATATGTTTACCTTGTTTTATTACTTTGAAATTGACTTTCTCAAAAGCTTTGATCGCTCTTTTATGATTAATACCCGAAAGCCTTGGCATCTCTAACCCACTTCTACATATCTAGATTCAGCATCTTTATTGATCTCTTCAACTGTTTCTAAATAAGTTTCAATTGCATCCTTAATATTTTCCAAAGCTTCTTCTTCTGTTTTTCCCTGCGACCAACATCCAGGTAACCCAGGACACCAAACTGCATATCCCTCTTCATTTTTTTTGAGTTTTACTTGATAGCGCATATTTAAAAGATATCTAAAATTATTTTTAAACCGATACTTTAATCAAATATTTCTCTATTATTTCAGTAAGAGTAGATTTATTTGTTTTATTGTTAGCAACATCAAGTACTAAATTTTCTAAATCGCTATTTGAAATATTCAATTGATAATCATTCATTCCCAAAAAAGCTTCCATAACACCCAAAGCTGTTCGTTTATTACCATCAATAAAAGGATGATTTTTGCAGATATGATAAAGATAAGCAGCAGCTTGTTCTTGTATAGTAGAGTGTAATAAACTACCAAAAAAAGAAGCTTGGGGTTGAGCCAAGGCTGATTCTAATAAACCTTTATCTCTTATTCCCAAACTTCCGCCAAAAGTATTAATTAAATCGTCGTGTATCGCAACTGCTAATTCAGTATCTACAAACTCAGGACTCTGCAAGATTTTTATAGACCTCAAAACGCTTATGTTTGGATGCTAAGTAAGCTTTAAAGCCTTTAGAATCTCTAATATTCGATTCTACAGAAGATGAATTTGAAGATGTTATGTTAGATTCAAATCTTAAGCTTTTGTTAACAGTGGGAGTTACTTTTAATTCTTCTAATTTATCAGTTGCAATTCTTGTTTTGAAATATGTAGTCATAAATGCTTTCGTGATTATTTCTTGAGAAGTTGTTTTTACCCAAGTAGGTTCTTGATGAGTCATGTTACTAAGTATCAAGGCGGAGTAGTGACCTAGTTTTCGATAAACACCATCAAGTAGAGTAATATCTTTTTCAGTGTATAAAGATACGTCAAAGTTCCCAGGAGAGGGAAGAGGAGATGAACCATAAACTTTGTACTCATGCCATAATTCACTAACCACTGGTCCTTTATCCCAAGCCTTTATTTCTTCTAAAAATAAAGGACTATCGTAGATTGCTAAATGGAATCCTTGAGCATAATAAGTCAACTTTTGTAATTTAAGATGAGTGATTGCACCAGAGGAGTTAGCAGCAAGCCATACAAGATAGTTAGCTACATCAAAGCAGGTTAACATTTTTTGACTCCTTATGACTCATAGACAGATTAGTTCAGTCTTGTTTGAAGGAACTGTACTGTAAACTGTTTACATTATAAAAATATACAGGTCAATTTTCCGTAAAGTTTAGGTTAATTTTTAGTACGTCAGTTTCATTCGAAATATGTAAATAAAAAAATGCACTTCAGCTTTCACTTTCAATCTGACACCATGTACTTACAACCCAAAACTATTACCCAACCCCATCAACAAGTAATAATATACAGATACAATAAAAAACCCCTAGCTAGATATTGTTGAGACAGTGACAGAAGCAAAAAGTTACAAAGACACCGTAAACTTACCCCAGACTGATTTTAGTATGCGTGCCAACGCGGTCAAACGCGAGCCAGAATTACAGCAATTTTGGGCAGAAAATCAGATATACGAGCAACTGTCACAGAATAATCCCAAAGAACCTTTTATTCTCCATGATGGTCCTCCCTATGCTAATGGGTCACTACACATGGGTCATGCGTTGAATAAAATTCTTAAGGATATTATCAACAAATACAAACTACTACAGGGACACAAAACCGATTATATTCCTGGTTGGGATTGTCACGGACTTCCGATTGAATTGAAAGTTTTACAGAAAATGAAGTCCAAAGAAAGACAAGGTTTAACTCCTCTCAAGCTGCGCCAAAAAGCCAAAGAATTTGCTCTCGAAGCCAAACAGGAACAGTGCGAAGGCTTTAAACGCTGCGGTGTGTGGGGAGATTGGGAACATCCTTATCTAACTCTCACTCCTGAATACGAAGCAGCCCAGATTGCCGTATTTGGGGAAATGGCATTAAAAGGCTATATTTATCGGGGACTAAAACCCGTACACTGGAGTCCTTCGTCTCGTACTGCCCTAGCAGAGGCGGAGTTAGAATATCCCGAAGGGCATACTTCCCCTAGTATCTATGTCGCTTTTCCTGTCAGTAGCTTGGGAGAAGATGCAGAAGAGTTGGAACAGTATTTACCTAATTTAAAGGTTGCTATTTGGACTACTACACCCTGGACTATTCCTGGTAATTTAGCAGTAGCAGTTAATGGGGATTTAGAATATGCGGTTGTTGACCTCTCCCCCAACCCCTCTCCTACCAGGAGAGGGGAGCAGTTCTTAATTGTTGCGAAGGATTTGGTTGAATCATTATCTGCAACCTTTGAAACAGATTTAACTATAAAAACCACTGTTACAGGAAAAACCTTAGAAGGGATTACTTATCGTCATCCTTTATATGAGCGAGAAAGTAAAGTAGTAATCGGTGGTGATTATATTACTACGGAATCTGGTACGGGTTTAGTTCATACTGCGCCAGGACATGGACAAGAAGACTATATCACGGGACAAAAATATGGTTTGCCTATCCTTTCTCCCGTAGATGATGCAGGAAGATTTACCGAGGAAGCAGGTAAGTTTGCAGGTTTACAAGTAGTAGCTAAGGGTAATGAAAAAGTTAGTGCTGCTAATCAAGCTATTATCGATGCTTTACAGGAAACAGGTTCGTTATTAAAGCATGAGGAATATGCTCACAAATATCCCTATGACTGGCGTACTAAAAAGCCTACAATCTTCCGTGCTACCGAACAATGGTTTGCATCAGTAGAAGGATTTAGGGATGCAGCCTTAGAAGCAATTAAATCCGTAACTTGGATACCAGCAGCAGGAGAAAACCGCATTACTCCTATGGTAAAAGATCGAAGTGACTGGTGTATCTCCCGTCAGCGTAGTTGGGGTGTACCCATTCCTGTGTTTTATGATGAGGAGACGAACGAAGCTTTATTAACAGCAGAAACTATCAACCATGTAAAAGCTATCATCGCTGAAAAAGGCAGTGATGCTTGGTGGGAATTATCCGTAGAGGAATTATTACCAGAGTCTTATCGTAATAATGGACGCACCTACCGCAAGGGTACGGATACTATGGATGTCTGGTTTGATTCTGGCTCATCTTGGGCTTCTGTAGTGAAAGCCAGAGGTTTACAATATCCTGTAGATGTATATCTAGAAGGTAGTGACCAACATCGGGGATGGTTTCAGTCTAGTTTACTGACTAGTGTAGCTGTTAACGATACTGCCCCCTATAAAACTGTACTTACTCACGGTTATGTGGTAGATGAAAACGGACGGAAGATGAGTAAGTCTTTGGGTAATGGAGTTGACCCTACAGTTATTATCGAAGGTGGTAAAAACAAAAAACAAGAACCTCCCTACGGTGCTGATGTATTACGTTTATGGGTTTCTTCTGTAGATTATTCTTCTGATGTTCGTATTGGAAACAATATTGTTAAACAGTTAGCAGATATCTATCGTAAAATTCGCAATACTTCCCGTTTTTTATTGGGGAACTTACACGATTTTGATCCTAAAACCGATGCTGTTGCTTATGCAGATTTACCAGAACTGGATAAGTATATGCTTCATCGCATTACAGAAGTTTTTGCAGATATCACCGATGCTTACGATAGTTATCAGTTTTATCGTTTCTTCCAAGCCGTGCAAAATTTCTGTGTGGTAGATTTATCTAATTTCTATCTCGATATTGCTAAAGATAGATTATATATTAGTAGCTTGGGTTCTTTCCGTCGTCGAAGTTGTCAAACAGTTTTAGCTGTTGCTATTGAAAACTTAGCTAAATCTATTGCTCCTGTATTGTCTCATATGGCAGAGGATATTTGGCAATCTATACCCTATGAAACTGGTTACAAATCCGTTTTTGAATCTGGTTGGGTAACAATAAATGATGAATGGAAACAACCAGATATAGTTTCATTTTGGGATACTATTCGTAACCTAAGAGATGAAGTTAATAAGGTAATGGAAGAAGCCAGACAAAATAAAGCGATTGGTTCTTCTTTGGATGCTAAGGTATTACTTTATCTTGCTGATACTGAATTAAAAAATAAACTCGCTTCTCTCAATTCTACTGATTCAGTTAATCCTAAATCTATTGATGAATTGCGTTATTTCTTCCTCGCTTCTCAAGTTGAGTTAGTAGATAGTCTTGATTTTATTGAGAAATCAGAATATAAAAGCACATCTGATACTGTATCTATTGCTGTTGTAAAAGCTGATGGAGAAAAATGCGAAAGATGCTGGAATTATTCTACTACTGTTGGTAGTTTTGTAGACGATCCTACTATATGTGATCGCTGTAATAGTGCGTTAAAAGGGGAGTTTTAATTATTAGTTAACTGTAGGGATAATCTAATGATTATCTCTACTAATAAATTTAATAATTTGATTAAATGGCAAATTTATCCGAAGAAACATTAAATACAATCTTTAAGTTACAAAAACAACTTTTTCAGATCATCAATCAAGCAACTGCTACTGAATGTGGTTTACTTGAACAATATGGCGAAACATCTGCAACTCTTCCTGAATTAGAAGAATTATCAAATATTCGAGAACGAGGGAGAGATGCTTATACCTCGTTTGTTTCGTTGATTATTAAACGTCGCAGAAACTCAACCTGTTATCGATCAAAGTAAGTTAGAATTATTGTATCGAGTAATTGAGCAAGCAGATTTAACAGTTAATGCTTTAGAAATTAGTATTCAAGAAATTAAAAATAACTGGGATTTGTCATGAGTAATAATAAAATACCCGATCTAGAAACTAGAAAAAAATCCGTATCCCGCCTTAAAGAAGCTGGTTTAATGTTAGAGGCTTTAAATATGACTCTTGATGAAGCTATAGCTAGTTTTGAAGCTGATATTAGAAACAATAATATAAATCGCCGTCGTCGCCAAGAAGCAGAACGTTTATTTGCTAATTATAAGAAAACTATTTGAATAACTTTTTATATATCGCTGTAATAGTGCGTTGAAACATGAGTTTTAATTGATTACTATTTTTGGCAATAGTCTTCTTAATAGATTATTCCCAGATAATTGAAAAGAGATGACATCTTATCTTTGGAAATATTACTCAGACTATTTATTTTCTTTTTAGTTATTCTATCCGCAGCATTGTTTTTGTAAATTTCCTCTTCTATGTGACTAGATACTATTCTATTGACTAAATCTCTGTCAAACTGATAATTCTAATATAGATTATATTAGCATCTACCTTTTTTGTTTTCAACTTTCGTATTATATGGATTATTCTTTTTTCATACCGTTCAATATACTTTAAGACTAATTTAGGAATCGCAAATTTAGTCTTTAGCAAAATGCTGATCTAGCTTATCCAAAATAGCCAAACCTTCTTCAATATTTCCTTGTGCTGCCATAGCTCTAAATCTAGTTTCAGCATCAAACTCTGTTAATGCCCTAGTACTTAAATCTTCAATTAATTTATTAATACTAATACCTTTACTAGCAGCTAAAGCTTTTAGTCTTTCGTGTTTATCATCTGGGATGCGAATTGTTAAAGTACCCATAATTAACCTCCTAAAATCTGTTCTGGTGTTTTAAATTCAAGAAGAGCTTTTATCTCCAAGTTTATAAAAGTCTAAAAAAAATCTTGTAACGCTCGATAGCTGCTAGATTATTGTGTGGGCAAAAAACTACACAGTATATTTAACGAGCTATGACACAGGGAAATAAACAGCCAGCAATCTTGGTGTTAGCGGATGGAAGCGTTTATCGAGGTTGGTCTTTTGGGGCAAAAGGTACTGTTATTGGGGAAGTCGTATTTAATACAGGGATGACAGGATATCAAGAAGTCTTGACAGATCCTAGTTATCGAGGTCAGATAGTTACCTTCACTTATCCTGAATTGGGCAATACAGGAGTCAATTCAGAAGACGAAGAATCAGCAAGACCACAAGTAAAAGGAGCGATCGCACGTAACATTACTTATCGTCCGAGTAATTGGCGTTCTACTCAATCTCTACCCGATTATCTTCAAGAATGGAATATTCCAGGAATTTATGGCATTGATACTAGGGATTTAACCCGCAAAATTCGCTCTCTAGGCGCAATAAATGGGGGAATTTCCACAGAAACACTTGACCCTAACAAATTATTAAACCAAGTAAAACAAGCCCCTTCTATGGCTGGCTTGAATTTGGTAAAAGAAGTTACCACCAAAGAAGCTTATGAATGGTCAGAAACTACAGAATCTAATTGGGAATT
>JASJDB010000199.1 GCA_030065315.1 Xenococcaceae cyanobacterium MO_167.B52
GTCCTAAAGGATCCCTAAAGGGTATATCCGCAGGTGTATCCTTTAGGACACCTTCGGACATTGTACCCTTGTGGTATAACCGCTTCGCATAAGAGAGGCTCCCGGCTAGGGAGCCTCTCTTATCGCCGTGTTGCACAACTACTTAACAAAGTCATTATCAAACTTGAAGATACTTGCTACGAACCAGAGTTTAACTATTGGAGAAATTCAACTCTAAAGTAATGAAACCCATATTCAATAGTTAGCTAAAATTCTTTACCCAACTCAAAAGCTCAATGCACTCATCCTTCTCAATCGATTAAACTATTAGTCACAAGCTTTAGCCTTGCTGTGAGCGTTATTTCAGCTCCCAATGTCATTGCTGGAATGAATAATTATTCTCACCAGCAAGCTACTGAAGAATCTTCAACAGTGGCAAGTGAAACCCAGCCCACAATTGTTGAAATTGCTAGTTCAGCAGGCTCTTTCAATACTCTCACTACAGCCTTAAAAGCAGCTGATTTGGTAACTACACTAGAAGGAGAGGGTCCTTTTACTGTTTTTGCACCTACTGATGAAGCTTTTGCCAATTTACCTGAAGGCACTTTAGACGAGCTGCTTAAACCAGAAAATAAAGACCAACTAGTCAAAATTTTGACTTATCACGTTGTAGCTGGAGCTTTTCTCTCCACTGACTTAGAATCAGGTAAAGTGCGTACTGTTGAAGGAAGTAAGGTAAAAATCAAACTGGGTAAGGAAGTTAAAGTTAATAAGGCTCAAGTTGTCAAAGCTGACATTAAAGCCAGTAACGGTGTCATTCACGTTATTGATCAAGTGATTATCCCTTCTAAATAATCCCTAATACTTCTTGGTACACAGCTATTTTTGAATTAATTTATCATTTTCAATTCGGAGTAACAACAAAAATTGTTATTCCTTTTTTTTTGGCTCTGCGAATGCCCACAGCACTATTTTTTATCGTTGAATTATGTGTAATTGTTCTGGATAAGATTGAGCGAACCAACGCAAATACTCCTGAAAGCAAATGCCATCTACATGGGAAAATTCGGCAAAAAAGCACGGTAAGGCGGGATTTTAAGTTATTGTAGCGTTCTTTTGTCTATCTTCATTATTTATAGAGGACTAAATCCTCATTTTTTTCTAAAATAAGCATTGCTGCTAGACCTATCTTTTAAACAAGTTAATTATTGTAAATTTTTTCGATTACTTTTTCAGCCAACCTTAAATGGTTGTATATGATTGGGGTCAATATTGATTCTTGTTGACTAATAAATAATTAAGGTAAGGTGATCTATTCTTTCTGAGTGAATTTGTGCCGTAATTGCCTTGATTCTTTGCTATTCAGCACTTGAGGACACAAGAATTTAAACCTTTTTTGTCTCCCTTGCCCTCTCAATTTAACCCAACGATAAGCAATAAGAGTATCATGGAAAATCCTTCCCAGGAAAGCAGCTTTGGCACGGATCATCTGAGCCAGAGGGAGATTAAAGATCATCGGGAAGCAGCAGGAGCTACTAATGAAGCCAAAGCGGAATTAGCAGAAGTCACCAGCAAAACATGGGCTTTAATACAACAACTAGAAAAGTTTCGTTTAGTTGAAGAAATTATGAGAAATGGTGTTCAAGGAATTGATCTAGTTGGGGTCAACCTGATAGGTGCTAATCTGATAGATGCCAACTTAATAGGTGCTGACCTAAGTAATGCCAACTTAATAGGTGCTGACTTGATAGATGCTAGCCTGATAGGTACCGACCTGATAGGTGCTAATCTGATGGGTGCCAACTTCTATTGTGCTGACTTGATGGGTGCTAACTTGAGTGGTGCTAATCTGTATCGTGTCAACCTCATGAATGCCAATCTCTATTATGCCGATTTGATGGGTGCTAACTTGAGTAGTGCTGACCTCAGACGTGCCAATTTTATTGATGCTGATTTAAGTCATAGCAACGTCAAAGATGCGATTTTTGGCAATAACCCAAGTATTTCCCAGGGACTAAAACAAAATTTGATTAAACGAGGAGCAAAATTTGACTAACTTTTTTACCAAAATTGATCTTGAATAATTTTGGTAAAATTCCCACTTTTTCTATGTGCAGAGTCATCTTTAGTGTAAAATTTTGTGGAAAAAATTTACCTTGACTATTTTAGGATTACTCATAACTACCTATCTAGGATTGTGTTTATTACTGCGTGCTAAACAAACACAATTGATCTTTCATCCTTCTCCCATAATTAAATCGACTCCAGCAGATTATGATTTAGTCCATGAAGAAGTTTGGCTGAGGGTTTCTACAGGTACAATTCATGGGTGGTGGATACCTGCTGCAAAACTTGAAGCTCCAGCTATATTGTATTTTCATGGTAATGGTAGTAATAACGGAGATTTAATAAATCGCGCCTGGCAGTTTTCTCAGCTAGGATTTGCCGTCTTATTAATTGATTATCGCGGTTATGGAAAAAGCGATCGCACTTTTCCTGATGAAGCCAAAGTTTATGAAGACGGGGAAGCAGCTTGGCAATATTTAACTCAAGAGCGAGGAATCAAGCCACAAAACCTATTTATCTATGGTCATTCTTTAGGTGGTGCTATTGGCATAGAAATGGCAGCTAGGCACCCTGAAATGGCTGGTTTAATTGTAGAAAGTACTTTTACTTCTATGAAGGCAATGGCAGATATAATGGGCTATAGTCGCTTTTTTCCTCTAGAGTTCATCCTTACCCAAAAATTTGACTCTATCAATAAAATTTCAGGTATAGAAGTACCAATTTTGTTAATTCATGGTACAGAAGATGAAGTTGTCCCAAGTTTTATGAGTCAAGAATTATATAATGTGGCTTCATCCAGTAAAAAATTGCATTGGGTTACTGGAGCAATGCATAATGATGTGGCAATGGTAGGAGGAGAAAATTATCTTAAGATTGTTGCCCATTTTGTTGAATCCTTGTCAGATGTAGAATAACATCCTATTACAGTTAATGAAAGCCAGTATTGGGCTATCTTTGTCTAATTATTAAATAATGACCATCAATCAGATCGAATTATTTATTGTTGATCGCGATCCGATTTTCCGTCTCGGTTTATCTGTAGCGTTAGAGGAATTTCCGGATTTAGTAATTATTGCTCAAGAAGATAGTGCGATCGCAACTATTGGTAAACTGGCACAAGGCATAATTCCTAATATTCTAATTATAGACTTTGATTTAACTGACTTACACACAGATGGGTTAACTTCTCAAGAATTTTACCAAATACTAAAAAAAACTTACCCTCAACTACGAATTTTTTTATTAGCTTCCGATGTAAACGCTCAGGAATTAAACCTTTTACAAAATCTAGGAGCTAACGGCTGTATCTCAAAAGGAAATAATATTGAAAGTATAGTTTATGCCCTAAGACAAGTTGCCGAAGGTCATAGTTATTGGCAACCTAAGAATGACCCTCATACCAATTATGGATGGTTAAAAAATAGTCTCATTCATCTAGCTCAACCTGGGAAACAACAAATAAATAAAGATATAGAAAAAATTATTAATCAGTTACAGAATAATAATTTATCTCTATTAAATAAATTTTTTTTATTAGGAAGAAAACGAGAATTACAAGCAGCTAAATGGATAGCAAATCAAATTGTCAAAGAAAATAACACTTTAGTTAATACTCAAGAACGTAAACCTAAATCTTTACCCAATACTAATAGCAATAATGTTAAAATTCCTCCGAAATTGATGTTAGCCGTACTTGAGGAAGATGAAATTACTGCTAAAGTTTTTAATCAAGTAGTCACCAAAATAAGTTTTGGCACAGTTAATCAAACAGATTTTTTTTTGGAAATTGATATATTACAACCAGAATTAAAACAGGAATTACTTTATTTAATACTAAACAATTTCGGGAAGGCTCTTGAATCTTTTTCCGTCGATGCAGACCTCAACCCTGATTTATTCATCCAAGATTTATGGGAGAGATGCACAATTAATTTTTTATATGACAAATATCATCAAAGTATGCCCATTGAACGTGAACAAATGGAAAGGATATTAAAACAAGAGATTGACAATCTGCAAAAAAGTCTCTTTTGTTATATTTATTTAGTAGAAGATTTATTACAATATCTAGTTAGAAAACAAGCAATTAACATTGACCAAGTTTTATATAGTCCTGAATCCCCAGAAGCAATTGATAGAGCTGTATTTTTATTAGAAAATCTCTTAATCAATCTTGCCAATAGCATAATGCAAATAGTTTTGAATTACTTTGCTGATGTGGAAGAATTAAAATACTATTTTTACGATCCAAATTACAGAAGCTCCAGGGACATTGCCCGATTTCGTAATGAAATGTCTTGGCAATATCGCCAGCAAATCTATTGGGAACACCCTAGAGATATTTTTGAAAGTCGCTACCGATTTTTTAGATTACACAATGGAAAAATAGAGACATTATATGTTTATGCTCCCAGAAGCGAAGAACTCAATCAATTAAAAGGATTATCTTGGTTTACCACCATAATGCTAGAAACTCGCGACGCACTGTCACCCCGATTACAATCAATTTTTAGCCTAGTTGGTAATAGTTTTGTCTTTATCCTTACTCAAGTAATTGGTAAAGCCATTGGCTTAATTGCCAAAGGCGTTTTGCAAGGTATTGGTACTACTTTCCAAGATGTTCGTAATAATAAGAAATGAGGTTAGTAGTTAGTCCTAAAGGATACCGCTCCGCATATAGTTAGTAGTTAGTAGTTAGTGGTTAGTTGTGAATCGTTCATGGTTCATGGTTGATTGTTAACTACCCATTCCTTGTTCCTCGTTCCTCAATTAGGTAATACTCCTACCTCTACAGTCATCTCAATATCACGATTATCTCTTAATAATTCTAAAGATAGTTTATCTCCTGGGGCAGTTTTTGCTACTATTTCTTGTAGTTGATTTGCCGCAGAGATATTTTTATCAGCAATCGCAACAATCACATCTCCCCCTCTTAATCCTGCTTTGGCTGCGGGAGAATCGGGTACAACCTCGACAATTAAGACTCCCTCAGTATCTGCCAGATCAATATTACGTCTAGCTTTAAGTTCCTGTTTAATCTCTGGAGTTAAAGACACCATGCGAATTCCCAAGAAAGCGTGATCAACCTTGCCTTTCGCAATCAATTGTTCCGCAATATCTCTGGCAGTATTAATGGGAATAGCAAAACCTAAACCTTGAGCATTTCTGATAATAGCTGTATTAATCCCAATTACTTCTCCCCTTGAATTTAGTAAGGGACCTCCAGAATTACCAGGATTAATTGCAGCATCGGTTTGAATAAACTCAAGGCGTTTATCTCCTACGCCAATTTCCGAACTATTACGATGGGTAGCACTAATAATACCTGTAGTAACCGTGTTATCTAGACCTAAAGGATTACCAATTGCGATCGCCCATTCTCCGATCTGTAAAGCATCAGAATCGGCAAAAGTTATAGTAGGCAAGGATTCTGATTCAATCTTAACTACAGCTATATCAGTAAGTTTATCCTCACCCAAGACCTCTCCTTCTAGGGTACGACCATCCTTGAGAGTAACTGTTACTTGATCCGCCCCATCTATAACATGGGCATTAGTTAGAATCAAACCATCTGAACTTACTATAAAACCCGAACCTGTACCTTGTTGTACTTGCTTATTGGGAATATTGGGAATTTGAGAGCCAAAAAAGTCACGGAAGAAAGGATCATTAAAAGCTTGAGGTAATCTTCTTTCTACAGTACGAGAAGCATTGATTCTCACTACTGTTTCTCCTACTTGATTTACCACATCAGTAACAAAATTTTGGGGGACAAAAGCCACATTTCCTGAAGATTTTGCTTCGGAAGGTTTTAATATTGGTGCTTCTGGGGTACTAGCAATAATTTGAGGACTATTAATTAAATAATTGCCACCTAAAGCAATTCCTCCACCTAAAAAGACTAGAGATAGAGAAGTACTAGCTTTTTTCCATCTGGAAGATTTTTGTTTGTATTTTGAAGAAACCATAATTTTTATCCAGTAATAATTGTATTAATAAAATTTAGTGAGGAAATATCAGCCAAGATAAACTTGAAGGAGCTTTGAGTGAAGTTGTATCTTTAGCTGACAATACTTAGCTTAAAAAAATGATGTGACTTTCTTATGACGACCAAATGAAATTCTTGTGACTAGCAAATAGCTAACAGCTATTGGTTAGACTTGATGTGATCGAGATATAATTTGAGGTAACTATGAGGGGAGAAATAAGCAACTAACCGATTACGCTAAACTTAACACAAGATAAATCATTTTAAATTGTAATGAGTCAATTTCTCAAACAAACTTTTGCCAGTATTATTGGTACAATCACAGGGATGCTAATTTTACTGACAGCAGGAACTAGTGGACTAATTTTTCTACTAGTTGTCACTACATCTGCTTCTAAAGAACCAAAAATTAAAGATAAGTCGGTATTAGTTTTCGATCTTTCCACTCAAATTCGTGATGCTCAAACTCCCAAAACTATTCAACAAGTTTTAGCAGCAGAACCTCAAAATACTCTTTCTTTGCGCCAAGTTTTACAGTCTATTGATGTTGCTGCTAAAGATGATCGTATTGTGGGCTTATTTCTTGATGGCAGAAAAGTAGGCGCAGGCAATGGTTATGCCACTATGGAGGAAGTTCGCCAAGCTTTAGAGAAATTTCGAGCCACAGGTAAAAAAATTATTGCTTACGATGTGGACTGGAGCGAAAAAGAATATTATCTAGCTTCTACAGCAGATAAAATTTTACTCAACCCCATGGGCATGATTGAATTTAATGGGTTAAACTCCCGCCAGATGTTTTTAAAAGGAGCCTTAGAAAAATATGGTGTTGGGATACAAGTAGTTCGTGTGGGAGACTATAAGTCTGCGATTGAACCTTTTACTAGGCAGGAGCTTAGTCCTGAAAATCGTCAACAAACTAAAACCTTGCTTACAGGTTTATGGGACAAATTTCTGGTAACTGTTGGCACAAGCCGTAAATTATCCCCTGAAGAGTTGCAACAGATTGCCAACGATAAAGGCTATATTGAATCCCAAGAAGCGCAAAAGATCGGTTTAATTGACGAAGTAGGCTACTACGACAATGCCACTCAGGAGTTAAGAAAGTTAACAGGAGAATCAACTAAAGAAGCATCTTCTGTCAGAACAATTGAGTTGAAAACTTATATTGCTCATAATAGGGAGCTAAATAAGCGCAATGTTTCTCGCAATAAAATTGCTATTGTCTATGCAGAAGGCTCTATTGTGGGAGGAAAAGGCAATCTTGAGCAAATAGGTGCAGATCGTTTAGCTAAAGAATTTCGTGAACTACGAAAAAATAAGGATATCAAAGCCATTGTTCTAAGGGTTAATAGTCCTGGAGGTAGTGCCACAGCTTCTGAGATTATTTTACGAGAAATCCTCCTGACCAAGAAAGAAAAACCAGTAGTAGTTTCTATGGGTAATGTAGCTGCTTCTGGTGGCTATTGGATTTCTGCTGGTGCCGATCAAATTTTCGCTGAAGAAAATACTATTACTGGCTCAATTGGGGTTTTTGGTTTATTACCCAACTTTCAAGAAATAGGAAACAATAACGGAATAACCTGGGATGTGGTCAAAACAGGTAACTTTTCTGATATGAACTCTCCTTATCGTCCCAAAAGTGCAGCAGAACTGGCTATTTATGAAAAATTAGTGGCACAAGTTTATCGCCTTTTCCTCGATAAAGTATCTGAATATCGCAATCTTCCAGCGCAAAAAGTCCGCGAAATCGCTCAAGGTAGGGTTTGGTCTGGTAAAGAAGCAGTCAAAATTGGTTTAGTAGATCAAATTGGCGGTTTAGAAAAAGCGATCGCCTATGCAGCAGAACAAGCAGAATTGGAGAAAGATTGGCATATAGAGGAATATCCCCAACGACGCAACTGGGAAAATGAAATTTTTGAACGTTTTACTTCAGAACAAGCGGTTAATCCCCAGGACAATCTTACGATTGAGCTAATGAAATTGAAACAAGAATTAGCCGTATTTCAAACTTTAAATGATCCTCGCAACATCTATGCCAGAATGCTCTTTGACTTCTTAGTTGACTAGAACTCATCACTCACATAATTAAAAATAGGAAAAGATACCTATTAATTAATTTTCTTTACTGTAATCATCAGATTTGTTTAAGTACTAATATCTAAGCTGTTGCGAATTACAAATCAAAATGATGCTTATGGTTATAGGCGAGTTAAGCTGAAATTAGACTCAGGCAATAAACATTCAGAGTCACCTCGTTTTAGTTATGTAGTTAGCTGTATGTAACCGCCATGAGAATTCTTTTGATTGAAGATGACGAGCTAATTGCTCAACAGCTTGTCTCAAAGTTAACCCATCAGCAGAACTATACTATCGATGTTGCTACTGATGGGCAAACAGGCTTGGGGCAGGCAGAAGCCTTCCTTTACGATCTAATTTTGTTAGATGTGATACTGCCGAAAATTGACGGAATTAGTATTTGTCGGCGGTTGCGCGAGCAAGGAATCAAAATTCCCATCCTACTGCTGACTGCTCAAGATAACAGTACCAACAAAGTTATGGGGTTGGATGCAGGGGCAGATGACTATTTGACTAAGCCCTTTGACTTGCGGGAGTTATTGGCACGAATCAGGGCTTTGCTGCGACGAGGAGAAACAGGAGGCACACCGATTTTCAGTTGGGGAGATTTATCCCTAGATCCCAGCACCTGTGAAGTAACCTATCAGAAGCGGTTAATTTCCTTAACACC
>JASJDB010000200.1 GCA_030065315.1 Xenococcaceae cyanobacterium MO_167.B52
GGTAATCTACCTTCTTCTCTTGTAAGTAGCGCTTGAATAGTCATCTTAGCTCAGTCACCGATGGAGCGAAACTCCTAACTATATTAGATGTCAATAGATATTAGTAGGTTTTTAGAAGGTGGTACTCTCTTAGCACTGTATCCTGATAATCGTGTGACCAAAATCTGGTCTTGGGACTGGCTCAAACAAATCCAACCTATAGAAAATATTACACTGCCAGAAGCGGGTTCGCAGTTTATCCATCTTTTCCGTCAAGGAATCGCAGAACGGAGCAAAAATGGGAAAATAGCCTCTCATTTATCGGGAGGGATGGATAGTTCTTCAGTAGTCTGCATTGCTCGCGATCTATTACCACCAGAAAAGCTGATTACTCTTTCTTTGGTTTATCAGATACGGAGTTTGGCAGGTGAAACCGATTATATTCAGATGGTAATCGCTCAAGGTGGTGCGATCGCACTTTACTATCTCGATGGCGATGCTGCTTTGGATTTCCAGTGGTTTATAGACCAGATTCCAGAACATGATGAACCCTATCCTGGCTTGTTTCACTTAGCTATGGAGAAAGTGTTAGTAGATTTAGCTTCTCAGCTAGGGGTAACAACTATTTTCACTGGAGGAGGATCGGAGTTAATTACAGAAGGAAATCGCTATCATCTAGCAGATTTAATTCGTCAAGGTCATTGGAACACAGCTTTACGAACAGCCCGTCAATGGTCTCAAGCAAAGAATCAAAGCCTTTGGTCTATCTTGCACCAATTTGGCATTGAACCCTTACTTCCTCTTGTATTGCGAGAAGGTATCCCTACTTCACTACGACGCGGTTACGGAAGTTGGCCAAAACTAGGGTCACTTGCCATTCCGCCTTGGGTTCTTCCCGATTTTGCCAGAAAGTATGAGATGCGCCATAAGGCAGAAGCAACTATACACCAACTTAATCAGTATCCAGTAGAACAATCCTTTAATTTGCTAGGATTGCAAACAGCCTGTGGCAATTGGGCTTCCTGGTATCTTGCTGCCTCTCTAGGAATCCAAATTAGTCAGCCTTTCCTTGATCCCCGTTTGATTATTTACTGTCTCAGTCTCCCCAGAGAATTGAGAGAAATTCCAGGTATTCCTAAACCGTTACTCCAAGAGGCAATGAAGGGAATTCTCCCTGAACCAATCCGAACTCGGCGATTTAAGCGTAATTTCAATGAAGTTTATTGGAAAGGACTAAGGCAAAATTTACCCGATCTGGAGGAGATGGTTCGTCAGTCATCAATTGATGAATTAGGTATTTTCGATAAATCCCAATTAATTCAGGTAATGAGACAACACGCGATCGGTATCGGCGATGTCAGAAGTGGTAGTCGGATTAGTAGTTCTTTAGCTCTGATTGCCTGGTTCGACCGGATTAAAAAGACCCTAGTTCTGTAAACTTTTTGGGGTGTTGCTCAACTACTTATTTTGTCAGAGGAGCCAAAACAGTTAATCCTTTAGGAATAGAAACAATTTTTAAGGGAGTAGTGCCAATAATTTCTCCATCCAAAACAACTTTTTGGGGAGGATTGGCAGTAATAGCAATTTGATTAGTACGCAAGTGAACTATATTTTCTAATTCCGTGTTGTTGCGAACTAAAGCAGCTTCCAGCATTCCCAACATAGAGATTACCGCTTGCAATTTAGTTTCTACTGTGGCAATCGTAATATCCAGCAATCCATCATCCACAATTACTTCTCCTTTACCCTGAGCCAAAATCGAAGTTAGAGGGGCAGCATTAGCAACTGTAATTGCTGCTGCTTCAAAAGTTTGGGTTTCTTCATTGAGCGTAATTTCCGCTTCAAATAATTCTTGTTGATTTAGTTGCTGCCAACCCGCAACTAGATAGGCTAGAGAACCCCAACGGGTTTTGGCTTCTCGATCCGCTTGAGCTACTGTTTCTGCTTCAAATCCTACTCCTGCTAACAAAATTAAGGGTTTGCCGTTGCACAGAGCAGCATCTACGATTCTGGTTTTACCAGCTAAAATAATCTCACAGGCTTTCCTAATAGGGGTAATTTGTTGGGTAATTCCTAGTGCCATAGCAAAAGCATTGGCTGTACCTCTGGGAACAATCCCCAAAGGGATTTTGGTACCAATAACTGCCCCTGCAACCGCTGATACTGTGCCATCTCCTCCCGAAGCAATAATCATATCAGCTTTAGCTGCGATCGCATTTTCCGCTAGTTCTTTGGCATCGATTTCTGGGGTAGTCTGATGAACTTCTAGATGTAGATGGGGTTCCAGAATTTCTTTAATAATTTCTAACTCTTGTTCTGGGTTGCCCTGACCTGATACGGGATTAAAGATCAGGTGGGCTGTAACAGCATTAGCCAAGCTTGCTATGATCGCTTTGGCAGTAGCTAAATTGGTAGCTAACGGCACATTTTTAAGGTTACAGATTCTTAATAGAGTCTGAATATCTGACTCATGGGGTTGAATTGAGAGAGGATCAATCAGAAAGATTACTGCTACTATATTTTCTTCAACCACTTCGGCTGTAATTTGGGCATATCCTCCCAAATTTCCCGATTCCATGCGCTCAATCTTTAGGGCTGTGGCAGATTCAATTTTTTTACCCGTTGTTCCTGTAGCAATTAGACGATAGCGGGATAATACGGGTTGATGGCGTAGGGTAAATTCTACCATCTGTTCTTTAGCGCGATCTTGAGCAATCAGAGCAATCGTACGAGCCATATTTTCTAAACATTTATCTTTTATATTATTTCTCTACTCAGCCTCAAGATTGCAGAAATCACTCATATAAGTTCCCAACTAAGCAACTAAAATTAGGTAAAAGAGGAGATTTTATTAGGTCATCTTCTAACAGAGTAGTTACTAAAACTAATCTAGTATTGTCTCGGCGATAGATGCTAACTTGTTTGTTAAATCTGTCGCAAATCCAATATTCCCTAACGCCATGTATAGAATATAGTTTTAATTTGGCTTCTTTGTCTCTAGCTTCGTTATTTTTCCCAGGAGATAATACTTCAATTACTAACTCTGGCGCGCCTAATAAATGTCCTGCTTCATCCTCTATATTGGCTAACTTTTCTTTACTCAGCCAAACCACATCGGGAATTACACTATCAAAATCGGAGAAAATTACCCCTGGAGCAATTATAGTTTCTCCTAAACCACTCTTTTCTGACCAAGCATCGAGATAGCGAAATAACTTACCACAAACTCTTTGATGTAAACGATGAGGGGATCTGGTCACAAATAATTCTCCGTCGATAATCTCATAATTAACCGATTCATTTTGCGGAAGAAATGATATGTCCCGAATTGTCCAAGCTATTTTTTCTCTAAGTTTAGCCATTTAACATTCCTTTAATGTTGTATTTTGGGAATAAAACTTTAACCTCTTTCATGATACATAGCACCCTTCTATTATTCTTACTTCTGCTATCAGAGTAAAAAATCATAACTATATTATGTGTCAAACTTCGTAGTAATCTTCGATAAAGCTTGATTTACTTCTGCTAAATAATCTTCTAAATTTAGTCCATGAGATAAGGAAAGTTTTTTTAAAACTTCAAGAGTTGGTTGCTGTCCTTCATTTTCAATTCTTCTGAGATGTCTGTCTGAAATACCATTAATTTGATTTTGGGTTAATTTGTGAGCTTTTCTAACAATAGAGATCGCCCTACCAAAAGATTTACTGTATTCTAAGCTTTCAATTAACAGTTGCTCTTTGAATTCTGGATCAATCGCAGCTTTAAAGTCTTCCAAATCAAGATGCAGATCATTACATTCCCAGTAAACATAACTACCATCTGGATCGATTTCAAAGTTGGCTCTTTCTGCTTCTGGAACTTCAGCCAAACTGGGAATAGATTCAAAGGGAATCTGCCAAATTGTTAAATCGCATCCCATCACGATTAATAAATCCACTGACTTAAAAGCGAAGGCAATTAATTCTTCTTCCGCCTCCCATTGCCAAGCGGATTTAATTCTCTTGATCACTACTTGATCAAAACCAGAGTAGAATTCTTGGGGTAAATCTTGTCTTTTTACCTGAAGAATCACGGAATTTTCTAGGTAAATAAGGTTCAGTTCGGATTTGGTTTTATCATTCTTGATCGTCTCATTTTTTAACCGACTGAGCTTAAAATCAGAAGTAGCCACAGAGGGTATTTTTGAATCTACAGAATATAGGTTATTTAATTTTGTATTAGAGTTCATCTGACATTGTCTCCTTGACGCATACTTGAGTTTCCCAATCGAGCAAAAGCTTTTCTCGATTGCTGGTAACAAAGAGAAGAATAGTTTTCTTCTCTTTGGGTGTGAGGATAACTGATTGATTTTTGGGGAACTTGAAAGAGTAATCTAAGCCGTTTGTCGATGAAGTCAATATATACACCCTTATTTCCCAGATTCCAGCTTTCTTGATATTGTAATAATCATCTGTTAATGGCTGGGAGAACAGTTGACTATTTTTTCTAGATAGCGCAGGATGATTATCCCTAAAATGACTGAACTCATAAAAGTTAGCCAAAATCCTTTCATAAAGTCAGCAGACTGGTCTAAAGCATAGCCTCCAAGGGGGGGTCCAATAAAATAGCCGATTGCCCAACACTGAGAATTAATTGATAAATAGACTCCTCGCAAGGATTCTGGAGCGATATCTGCAATAAAAGCAGAAGCGGAAGGAGTGTATGAAATCATACCTAAAGCCATAATGCCTAGGGCGATTATTGCCCAAATTAAAGGATTGGGGGAGGTTCCAATAAGCCACACAGAGAAAAACCCGATACCCCAGAAAATCATAGAGATAGTTAATGCCTGGATACGACTAAATTTATTTAACCAACGAGCCATAGGTAATTGGCAAATTGCAGCAAAGGTAATGTGCCAACTAAATAAACCACTAATGACTTTTTCTGATAGTCCTGCTCCTGCAAAGTTTTTCAGATAAAGCGGTAGTGTAGTTTGTACTTGGGATAGATAGATAGTAAACAGAAGATTTACTACTACATAAATCATCAGAGTGCGATCTTTGATAGCTAATAACCAGCCTCCAGAAGTTGTTGTTGATCTAGGGGCAAATTGATAGGTTTCTGCGATCGCAAAGTAAATAATGGCAAAGAAAGCGACAAAAGAAATGCCATCGATGACAAATAAAAGACGGTAATTTCCCCAATTGGCAATTAATGCCCCACCCAAAACCACTCCTAAGCTCAGTCCCAAACTATCTGCTAATCTGGTAATGGCAAAGGCTTCATTACGTTGTTCAGGGGTAGTCAAGTCGATAATAGCAGCTTCTGTGGCGGGCCAATAGAAACCAATACCCAAACCCATCAACATATTCCCCACCACTAAGAGGGGAAAATTATCCGCCATCACCAAAAATACGTCTGCCAATGCAGAAATAGCAGCAGAGATTAATAAAGTTTTTCTCCTACCCCAATTGGGAGAATCAACCCATTGTCCCCCAAGAAAACGTCCTACCACTCCTGACGCAGAAGCACTACCCAAAGCCAACCCCACTAAAGTTGACGATATGCCAATTTGATTCACGAAAAAAATTGGGGCATAGAATAAAGTAAATCCTGTGCCAATTTCGAGTAAGAGTCTTCCTCCAGCCAGAATCCAAATTGGCAGCTTAAATTTTGGTAATATCACAACAAAAAAAAACCTCGGCTATACCGAGGATACAATTCAGGAGAAATCAATGTTGACGCGAAACATTGATATAACTGTTAAAACAATGGTTCAATCTGTCGGACTAAGTCAACGTTACACCGCCGTCCAAGGACAGTGCCTGCGTTGACCGCATTCCGCGGTCAGACAATTTCTGCCGTCATACTAACAGGATATAAATTTAGCAATAAGCCAGACTTAGAATAGAGCGAAGCCTATTGTGTTAATTTATATTGCTTAAAGTAACAAAAAATTTACAAAAACACAATATTTAAGAATTTATTTGAGGTGTAGATGGTACCTTATCGCTAAACTACTACTACCGTTATAGTTTCCTGGGTATCTGATGATTATTGCGATTACGGCTTTAAAAGGAGGTGTGGGGAAAACCACAACCGCAGTTCACTTAGCTGCATATTTACAGACCTTATCTCCAACTCTACTGATTGACGCAGATAAAAATCGTTCTGCTTTAGTGTGGTCTAAGGAAGATAAATTGCCTTTTTACGTGGCTTCTCAAGCTGGTTCCCCTGCACTAATTAAAAAATTCACTCATATTATTATTGATACCCAAGCTAGACCAGAACCAGAAGAACTAGCGGATTTAGCAGAAGGAAGTGACTTACTTATATTACCAACTACACCCAATCCTTTGGATTTAGATACTACAGTTAAAGCGATCGAATTACTAGAACCACTGAAAGTGAATTATAAAGTATTACTAACTAAAGTGGATTCTCGTACTACTAACGGTAGGGATGCCAGAAAATTCTTGGAAGAAGCTAAATTACCCATGTTTAGAGTTGATATTCCCCTTTTAGTGGCATTCCAGAGATCCCCAGGAAAAGGCGTAATTGTCAAAGATTATCCTGATCCTAGAGCCCCTTTAGGCTGGTCAAAATATGTCTCTGTAGGCAAGGAAATTATCAAATAAACTCCATGTCTGAGAGCTTAGTCTTAATTGGTGGGGGTCATTCTCATGCGATCGCTCTTGATTTGTGGGGCAAAAATCCCCTTCCTGGAGTAAGTTTGACCTTGATTACTGATGTAGAAAATACGCCCTATTCAGGGATGTTACCAGGCTATGTAGCAGGTTTTTACACTTACGAGGAAACTCATATAAATTTGCCTGCTCTCGCCAAATTTGCAGGGGCAAATTTAATCATTGATCGTGCTATCGCTCTTGACTTAAATAAAAATCAGGTAATTTGTCAAAATCATTCTCCGAGCGACTTTAACTATCTCTCTATTGATATTGGTAGTACTCCTAAAACTATCTCTGTACCTGGTGCCACAGAATATGCCATACCAGCCAAACCTGTGCCGTTGTTTCTGAAAGGATGGGAACAACTATTACAGCAACAAAAACAGCATCCTGAACAAGATATTAATATCTCTATCGTAGGAGGAGGGGCAGGAGGTGTAGAGTTAGCTTTGAATATGTATGCTCGCCTAGAAAACAGAAATATTGGGGTAGAAAACGGGGGTAAAATTATAATTAATTTAATTCATCGGGGGGAAAAACTGCTTTCTGGTCACAATAATTGGGTAAGTAAAAGATTAGAAAAAATACTGTTACAAAAAGGAATTAAACTATATTTAAAAACCACAGTAACGGAAGTATTACCAAATAAAATTATTGCTCAGACTACTAACTCTTCAATTACTACTATTCCTACTCAATACATCTTTTGGGTCACTCAAGCCACTGCACCTGAATGGATTAGAACTAGTGGTATAGCTACAGATCAAGAAGGATTTATCCTAATCAAAGATACCCTCCAGTCTCAAAGCCATCCCCATATTTTTGCTACAGGAGATATTGCGACAAATCCTCACTATTCTCGTCCCAAAGCTGGGGTTTTTGCGGTACGTCAAGGACAACCTTTATATCATAACTTGAGGTCTCATATTCTAGGGAAGCCTCTACAAAGCTATATTCCCCAAAAGAAATATCTAGCTTTAATTGGTACGGGAGATAAAAATGCAATCGCTTCTTGGGGTAAATGGGGACTACAATCTCCTCTACTCTGGTACCTGAAAGATTATATTGACCGCAAGTTTATGAATTTAATTCAGAAAGTTAATATTTAACTTTTTAGAAACTTTAAAATTGACACTTAACTTTTTAGAAACTTTAAGATTCATATCACATACGTATACTAAATCCGCTTACCAAAGTATACTTTTAGTTTAAAGCGTAGAATTAGATTGAACCTTTCTAAATTCTAAATTCTAAATTCCTACAAATTTAAAGTGTTGTATCTAAACAGGATTTAGTATTACATCTGCTAATGGCAGAATTGAACAATGTGTTTGGATTGATGGAAACAATTGTAAGAAGAAAATTAAAGCTAAATTCCGCGATCAAGAATTATCTACGATTAGTAAATTAGGATTTTAATTCAGTTAACAGTTAACAGTTATCAGTTATCAGTTATCAGGTTTTTGGTGGGCAAAGATTTTGGATTTTTATCCGTTTCATTGTTGATGTTGATTTGCCCACCCTACGCAAACTACTCATTAAGCTAATTATGGTGTGGCAACCCTATTTAATTGGTTGAAATCCAGCAGTTTGGATTGTATCAGGCATTTCTAGAATCGATAAATTATTACTATCTTCTTGGTTATAGGTGAGCTGGAGTCTTTGCTCACCAGCATATTTAATTAGCTTGCCACTATATTTTTTAGCTTTGGTTCCTAGTCCTTGAATCCAAATTTTTCCCTGAAACACTGTCGCTCTAGCTAAATAAATTACTAAGTCATCCTGTGAAGGACGATTAACTGTCACACTGGCTGTGAGGTGAGCTAAACCTCTTTCATCCATTTCCTCAGTTAAAGCGATCGCCGTATTCCGAATACCTCGAACCGCTACAACGGCAGCAGCAACCGCCATAGTAATATCAATTCCTTCATCAGTAAAAATTTTCTCTTGGGAAAGATACTGGAAGTTGGCTTCTCCCAAATCCCCTCTGATACGACGATGAATTAAATTACGAGGATTGTAGTGATTTAGGGTACCAGCGATCGCACCACAGGCTGCACGAGGCTCTCGCCAAGGAGATTCACGAGTTTTGCCATAAATACACTTTCCTCCTTC
>JASJDB010000201.1 GCA_030065315.1 Xenococcaceae cyanobacterium MO_167.B52
CAACCCATATCCAAATTTTCCAGGTGCGCTTTTGTACCAACTTACAGCAATTTTTAGCTAGATTTCTGGCACTTGAAAGTATTATACAACTGCTGAAACCTTTGGTATATAAAGATTTTGTTTCTAAACTGCTTGCCCAGTTCGTGTTCTGGGTAAACTTATGTCCAATAAGTTATCAAAAAGAAATTGAATTAGCTGTTAAACGACAAAAGGAACACCAACAAGATGAACGATAACCCTAATACTGGTTCTAGTTTTGATGATTTTCTCAAAGAAGAAGGATTATATGAAGAATGTACGGCTGTTGCTATTAAGCGAGTTCTAGCCCGTCAGCTTACTGAGGAAATGAAACGACAAAACTTAACTAAAACCGAGATGGCGAAGCAAATGCAGACATCTAGAGCGCAGCTAGATAGATTGCTCGATCCAAAGAAAACAGGGGTTTCCATTGAAACTATTAGTAGAGCAGCTTCTGTAGTGGGTCGTCAACTCCGAATTGAGCTAGTATAACATTAACAATAGACATTCCAGAACAAAACCTCAAAAAAGGGGATGTAGCTACTTTAGTTGATTTAATTTCTCATCCTCAAACTCATGGAAAACATTAATTTAGAAACTGAAAAAATCAAGCAAATTTGTCAACAATGGCAAATAGAAGAACTAGCTTTATTTGGTTATGTATTGCGAGAATATTTTAATCCTACGAGTGATATAGATGTGTTAGTTTTCTTTGCTGAATCTGCCAAAATTACCTTTTTTGATCTTTACACTATCGAACAGCAACTAAGTAAATTATTTAATCGCTCCGTTGATATAGTAACTAAAAGAGCTATTGAACAAAGTCATAATTGGATTAGCAAAAAGAACATTCTTGAAAATGCTTAAATAATTTATGGAAAGTTTAATAAAAATAAAGTGGGCATTGCCCACCTTACAAAATTTAATTAATTCAACACTAAATAAGGTTTGATTTTTTCTAGGGTTGCTTTGCCAATACCACATCTTTCTTTAGTTAGAAAATTAAGACTTTTAAGATTAGTCTTTTCTCTCTGTTCAACTATTGCTCTAGCTGCTATTTCTGGATTCATAGTACGAACACCAGATTTTTGTTCTTTGATATATTCTAAAACTTCTTTGATATCTTGTTCTGATGCTATTAAAACAGATAAGCGGATAATTTCACCAGATTCTACTTTAATTTGATCTAGTATTTCATCATCGACAACAATACACCAAACAAAATCTACTTCCGCTTTTCTGGCTGCTTCTAGTATCTGCACATTGTAAATAGCTTCATAACTATCTTCTCCTAAAAGTTTAACTATTACTGGTAAAAAATTTTGTTCGTTTCTTTTGATTTGTTTGGCTAAATTTTTGAGTAATGCAGGATGAACTTCTTGATTTCCTTGAACTTCAAATAAGGGAAGACGAATTACTTTCCCTAATTCAGTTTCCATCAAAGTTTCGTATTCGTACAGTAAAGTCATAAGTCTAACAATCAATAAAATTATGGGTTAAAAATATTTCATCAGCTAGTTGATGATAAAGTATTGTCACAGGGGAATTACTCCAGCAAACTACTGGCATGTGCCTATATTCTGCTAATTTAGTTTGAGCATAAATTTTAAGGCGAGTATTATATTGTTTGCCTTTAAAGCCGTTATTGTTTAATTCATTTTGAATACATTTGTCTAATTGAGAACCTGGTTTAAGACCACCTGGGCAATTACTAAAAACAATTCCCATTCCCAGTGGTTTACAATTTAGTTTATTATTCTTACAATTAAATTGTCTGATATTCGGTAAGATATTGTTTTCTATATCTGCTGCATGATGTAGAGTTTTTTTACTATAATCACAGGGTATTAATACCGTATCAAAACATTGTAAAACAGCATATGTGACAACATCAATAGTAGGTGAATTGTCGATAAAAATATAATCATAATAAGGTTCTAATATTTCTATCATTTTTCCTATCAATTTGATTGTTGTTTTCTTGTCAAAATCAAAATTTTCCATACCTTGACTTTTTCCTACTCCTTTTTTCTTTAAGCCTAGTTTTAATCTTTCCAAAGAATCTCTATTTCCAGGTAAAATAGATAAAGAAAACTCTTGTCTTTCTGTTGTTCTATATTTTCTTGTTTTAATTGTTCGAGTTAATATAGATTGAGCATCTGGTAGTTTATGAGCCTGAATCTTAGCTAAACATTGCTCTAAATATCCTTCATAGTCTTCAGGCTCTAATTTAAAAGCTCTTGTTAAATCAGTTTGAGTATCAAAATCAATTAGTAAAACTTTTTTGCCATTCAAAGCTAATACAGAAGCTAAATTAAGAGTATTAGTAGTTTTTGCCACTCCTCCTTTACGATTCCAAACCCCTGTTACCAAGGCTTTTGGTTCTTCAAAAATACAATATTTTAATTGTCTGATTAATTCTGGAATAGTCTTTTCATTAACTCTTTGTATGGGAGTAAGAGGTAAAATTAAGCCATCAACCCTACGCCATAATTGAAAAAAATCACCATTAAAAACTAACCCATATCTAGCTAATCTATTAGAATCTATATTAGAATTACTTTTATCTAGATACTGCTTAATTCCGTTATTGCCAGGTTTTTGTGGATAACCAACAGCCTCCTGATAAAGATAATGAGATTTACATTGTTCAATAAAATCTTCATCCGAAACAGTCGCCAACCCAGAAACTCTTTTTTTATCTTCAATCACTAATACTGGTGGTTGATTAATATCTCGATAAACTAAATAATCAACTTTTAACCCTGCACCTGTTCCTAGACTACAACTGCCATAAATTTGATTAACATTTAGTCCTATAAGCTTTAAAAGAGGAGATACGAAATTTAGTTCTAAGTTTTTCTCTGTATAACTTTGTGGAATTTTTTTCCAAAGCTTAATTACTTGTTCTTCAATAGATATTCTTTCTTGAGTTACTACCATTGTGACTATTTTATATGTTCATATCTTTATGATCCCTAAAAAAAAATAATTAAGTAAACAGAGAAATCACTGAAATGTAATCAATAAAAAAATGAATATTTATGATTTGAAGGTTGTTAGCATAAAATTTTCTATTTGTAAGTAATTTTGAGCATTGTCACAGTTTAAAGAAATCATAATCACTTTATAAAATGTGAAATTATAAAAGAGCGATCGCGTTCAATAACTAAATTAATAAAAATAATGAAAATAACCAATGATGTAATTATTTCAGAATCTAAGTTTACTGAGTATCTGTTGGTTTTAAACCTCGAAACGATAAATCACAGTTTTTAGCGCAAGCTGGCTATACTATAGAAAATTGGCAACCTTTGAAAAAAGCTATATTAAAGATTAATCAATCAGCAGAAGCAATAGAAGATAGGACAAATGAATACGGAACTTTTTATAATGTATATGGAGAGTTACAAGGAGTTAACGGTGTTAACTTATCAGTAGTTACAATTTGGCTGAGACGAAAAAGGGATAATAAATTTCAATTTATAACCTTAAAACCTGGAGATTGATAAGATTATGAATTTAGAACTTTACACGGAAGTGGCATTAAATATAGACATTCCAGAAGAAAACCTCAAAAAAGGAGATATAGCTACTTTAATTGATTTTGTTCCTCATCCTCAAAATGGGGAAGAAGGATGTGTTTTAGAAATTTTTAACGCTATAGGAAAATCTATCACAGTAGTTATAGTTCCAAAATCAGCAATTAAAGCTTTAACAGAGAATGAAATTTTAACCACTCGTCTTTTAGAAACAATATAAACAAAAATAACATTAATTTAGAAACTGAAAAAATCAAAAATTTTGTCAACAATGACAAATAGAAGAACTAGCTTTATTTGGTTTTGTAGCGATCACAATTATCGTAAGTGAAAAATTACAGTTGGGTTGGTGAATCCATCTCAATAAAATTTTTGGTAAAGTAATCCTGATAAAGCTTGCAACTTACTATTGCTTCATTGCCTATCTGTTTAATTAATCCCATACTACTCAACTTATAAGCAACAATTGGCTTTAACTGTACAGGTCGATTAGTCTGAAGTAAAAGATTAAAAAACTCAGCCAATTCAGGCTCTTGTTGTAAAGTCAACCATTGACGGCGTAGATGACGATGGTAAATGCCTTCAGGAGTTAAAGCAGTTTGTAATAGTTTTGCCAGAGTAATTTCTTGGCGACTGAGATGATATAAAGCAATTTGAATGAGTGCAGGATGACCTCCAACTAAATTGATTAGTTGCTCCACTTCTTTTCCCGATTGCCAATCCAATTGATATTTTTTGGCTAATTTGTTTACTTGGTCAAACTCAAAACTTTTTAATTGAATGGGTAACCCAACATTAAAGGGAGACTGATAAATTTGTAGGGGAATATAAACTTCTGTTGAATGTACCACAATTAAACGTAGCTTTTGCCAAATAGGGGTTATTTTGGCATCTTCATACCAAGAACGAAATAATGGTAAAAGATCTTTTGCTACTTGAGGATATTCAAAAATTTGATTTAATTCATCAAATGCTAGGACTAGAGGAGACTTTATTTGTTCTAGGAGATAGCATCGGAAATACAAGCTACAACTGACTTTACTCCCAATATCATCATCCCAATAGTCCTCAAGCTTAGATTCAAGATTTAGTTGTTGGGTAGCACTGGCGCAGAGAAATCGCAAAAAGCGGTCTAAATCACTCAGAATAGCGCAGTCAATTTGTTCAAAATTAATAGTAACTGTCCTATAGCCCTGATTGACGGCATGGTTTAAAATCCTGACCAGCAATGAAGTCTTGCCCATTTCTTTGGGAGCTTTGATTCGTATTAAAGCTCCTGGTTTGCTAATTTCTTCATAAACTTGCTCTTCTATTGGTGGACGTTCAATATAAAAAGGAGAGTCTAGAGGTACTGCGCCACCAGGATAAGTAGGTAAAATACTCGATTTAACTTCAATCTTAGACTCTATTAATAGACGACAGTTTTTTTTAGTAACGTTTTTACCAAATAATTTAGAAAGCTTTTTATATAGTTTCGGGGCAGCTACATTGGTTAGGTAAGCTGAGCTATAACCTTCTTTTCGACTAATTTGAGTATAACTTAAATCTTTTAAAATTCCTTTTAAGAGCAGCCGTTCCGCAGCATTTAAAGGAGATTCATCGATCTCAATGAATTGTTGATCAAGAAAATTGAGCAGAGAATCAAAGGTCATAAAAGTGCAGAACGCTCAGAGTAGGATGTAGGCAGACAACAAAGGACAAAGATTGTCAAAGATTTATCCCAAAGTAGTTAATAGAATTTAAGGGAATATCATTACATTAGCATTTTGAGCCTATCCCCTGAATACATTTAATTCCGCTATGGCTACATTAAATTAAATTCAGGGGATTCACCGCACGAGAGGTACAACTAACTTTTAGCCCTTCTTGACTTATCTGGGTAATGTTTAATATTGAGAAAACACTTTTTTAGGATAGATTATTAGGCTAATGCTAATGGCAACAATACGATATTTAAGTTGATCTGCCAAAAGGTTTAATCTGGTTGAATACCAGCACCTACTGGAGCAGTAGAATTAAGTTTTAATTCGGGATGATCTGCCATAATTTGACCCAAATTCCACTCATTTCTAATTAGTAATACTGGTCTACCCCAATTATCTTTTACTGTCATAGTATTAAAGACTCTACCCGCTTTTTCTACTGCTTCCCAACCTCCAGCAACCCAACGGGCTAAACTAAAGGACAAGGGTTCGAGAGTGGTTTCAACATTGTATTCATTACGCAGGCGGAATTGCACTACTTCAAATTGCAGTTGTCCCACCGCAGCTAAAATAGGATCGCGCTTAAACTCATCTGCGGAATACATGATTTGAATTGCTCCTTCTTCTCTCAATTCAGTAATACCTTTTTGGAATTGTTTGAATTTAGAAGGATTAGGATTTTTGATGTAGGCAAATATTTCAGGAGAGAAGCAGGGGATTCCTTCATATTCTAATTTTTTGCCATTATAAATAGTATCGCCAATCGCGAATACTCCAGGATTATTTAACCCAATCACATCCCCAGGATAAGCTACATCCAAAGATTCCCTACCTTGAGCAAAGAGTTTCTGGGGGCGGGATAGACGGACAGTTTTGCCAGTGCGAGCGTGTTTTACTGTCATGTCTTTTTCAAATTTCCCTGTACAAACTCGGACGAAAGCCACTCTGTCTCGATGTTTGGGGTCCATATTAGCTTGGAGCTTAAAGACGAATCCTGTAAAGTCAGGATAGGTAGGCTCGATGTTTCCTTGAGATGATTTACGAGCTTCCGGCTTTAGGGCATAGTCGAGAAAAGATTTTAAGAATAGTTCTACGCCAAAGTTGGTCATAGCACTTCCAAAGAATACAGGAGTCATTTTCCCTGCATGGACTTGCTCCAGGTCGAAGTCGGCAGCAATTTCTTCTAAGATTTCTAATTCTTCTTTTAGCTGGTAATAAAGCTCTTGATCGAGAAATTCTTCAATTCTGGGATCTCCAAGGTCAATTACTGTATCTTGGGCTGCTTTACTACCATGAGCACGTCTTTCAAATAAATGTATCTGTCTATGTACCCGATCAAAAACTCCCTGAAAGCGATCGCCCATACCAATGGGCCAATTCACCGCATAGGTTTGCATTCCTAGTTCTTGTTCGATCTCATCCAGTAATTCTAGGGCTTCTCTACCTGGTCTATCTAACTTGTTAACAAAAGTAAAAATAGGTAGTGAGCGCATTTGACACACTTCAAACAGCTTACGGGTTTGAGGCTCTAACCCTTTGGCTGCGTCGATCAACATCACCGCATTATCGGCTGCTGCCAGGGTGCGATAGGTATCTTCACTGAAGTCTTGGTGTCCAGGAGTGTCTAATAAGTTGATTTGGAATCCCTGATAGAGAAACTGCAAAACAGTAGAGGTGATAGAAATACCCCGTTGCTGTTCCATTTCCATCCAGTCTGAAGTAGCTTTACGCTGTGCCCTTCTGGCTTTTACCGCACCCGCTTCATGAATTGCACCCCCATAAAGTAATAATTTTTCAGTCAGGGTAGTTTTTCCTGCATCGGGGTGGGAGATAATCGCGAAATTGCGACGACTTTCCACAGCCTCTTGTATTTCAGTCTGAATTTCTGCTGGCATTTATTCTAGAGTGCGATCGAGTTCTAAGATAATTATATCTTTAAGCAGTATTAACTAATTCCCCCAATAGTTAAACGAGCTAACCAAAAAGGAATTAGACTTGCTAATACTAACCAATCTCGCCATTTTAATTTTAATTGGTGCCATTGTACCTGATGTTCATTGGGATTAGTAAAGCCTCTAACATCCATTGCGATCGCAATTTGCTCGGCTCTCATTAAAAGATTTTCTAATAACTTTTCGGCTACGATCAACCAGACTTGGGCACTACGACGTACTCCTAATTCTTGCCAATTAATCGCTCTAGTTCTGACTGAACGCACTAGATTTTGGACTTCTTCCAATACTAAAGGAATAAAACGCAAAGCTAAAGTTAAAGTCAAAACAATTTCTGTAACAGGAATTTTTAAAGCTTTTAAGGGACTCATTAAGTCTTCTAAACCCGCAGTAATTTCTTCTGGGGCAGTAGTGAGAAGATAGAGATTAGTACTATAAATCAGGGTAAACACTAGGGTACCAATTCTAATAGCTATATCTAAAGAACGACGAGTCACAGAAATTCTGGGTAAGAATTGGATCGATGAAGTTTCTAGCAGGACGTATTTATAGGAAGTCGGTTGTGGTAAATAATCTTCACATTTCAACTCTTCTAAAGGACTAAGTTGAGGAGTGATTAATTCTTGATTGGCATCAAGACACAGCGATGGTAATCTAGGTTGAGACTTGACCGCTAATCCATCAGGTGCGATCGCAGTAATTAAAAATACCAGTACTGATAAAGTAAGTAACCATCCCATCTGTTGTCGCCAAACTCGCAGGGGAATTGCAGCAGAAAGAGTTAAAATCACCAATAACCCCGATAAACTCAAACGCCAATAAGGATTTGCCAGTAGAGGTGCTGCCAAAAAAGTCATTAACCAAGCCAGCTTTACCCTAGGATCAATTCTATGTAGCCAAGTAACTGGTTGTTCTAAATATAGTCCAATAGGAAGCGATCGCAATAAATCCATACAGATAAATTTAAGATTGATACTTGATAAATGGTAAATGACATTGTCTGAATTGACAGGATAAGGATCAATTCCTAATGGACATAATTATTGAATTTGATAGCATTTAATACCTTAGTTAACTTATTTTTGAGGTATAAGATGATTGTGACAAGTTCTAATCTATTAGACGCTCAAGTTCTTGAGCAATTTCTGGTGCAGTTTCATCCCAATAATGAGTATGACCACCTGCTCCCAGA
The DNA here is from genome assembly GCA_030065315.1 of Xenococcaceae cyanobacterium MO_167.B52. Classification (GTDB taxonomy): domain Bacteria; phylum Cyanobacteriota; class Cyanobacteriia; order Cyanobacteriales; family Xenococcaceae; genus JASJCP01. The sequence goes on from JASJDB010000201.1 coordinate 8,408, forward strand.
CAAAATTCTCGTCGCTTTTTATCTGAATCGGGATAAATATAATCAGGATTACTGTTGAAATTAACTCGCTTCCATAAGTCGGGGTCTTTCGGAGAACGCCATAAATAACGTCCAATATAATCTCCACTACGAAACCCATTAACCCACTGTCGCACTCCTAAAAGTTCCTCAGGATTGGGATTAGCCTCAGAAGAGATTGATTCAGGATTTGATACCCAATCATAAAGATGAGGAAAAGCAAAGTTATAGAGTTGGCGTAGTGGTGAACCCATAGTAAAAAGATAAATTCAGTAGATCTAAAAAGAAATTAAAGCTCCCCAATATAGTTCATAGGAACTATAAAATGACTAAGATTCAAGGCAGTAACTCAGATGTAATATAATTACAGCTTATATTCCATCTAAAACTGTTTTAAACT
>JASJDB010000202.1 GCA_030065315.1 Xenococcaceae cyanobacterium MO_167.B52
TCGAAGTTGTCATCAACAGGTACACATGAGCAAAAGCTAAGGCTAAGATTTTCGGAAGCTGGATGAGGCGAAAGTTTCACGTCCAGATTTCAAAGGGAGGTGCGGAGCGTCATAGCTCCCATCGACCCTACCTAAATACTAGCACCCAAGGAATAAGCAGTCAGATTTTCTTCTCCAGCAGAATCATAGGGGAGATTACTCTAGTATTCGAGAATTAAAAGACATTAGATGTCTTAGATCCCCGCAATTAAATATATTTAACCCAATCAAAACCCAAATATCCCTAAAGATGACTACCGTAACTTTCAAAGAGTCGAAAATACCATCACGACAACCCAGAAATTTAGTCGATGCCTATCTCAAGGAAATAGGTCGAGTTCCTCTTCTAGAAGCTGACGAAGAAATAATCCTCGCCAAACAAGTCGAACGCATGATGTCTTGCCTAGATAGTAAGGAACAACTAGAAAAAGAAACCAGCGTAATTCTAGATAATCAAGACTGGGCTGAAGCTATTGGTCTAAGCGAGAAGGAACTGAAGCAAATTCTTCGCCAAGGACAGCGAGCTAAAAATGAAATGATTCAGTCTAATCTTCGGCTGGTGGTGTCGGTAGCGAAGAAATACCAGAAAAGAGATTTAGAATTATTAGACCTAATCCAGGAAGGCACTTTCGGTTTAGAACGAGCAGTCGAAAAATTTGATTATCGCAAAGGCTACAAATTTTCTACTTATGCTTTCTGGTGGATTCGCCAAGGAATAACCAGAGCCATCGCCCAGCAAAGTAGAACTATTCGCTTACCAATTCACATCACCGAAAAACTCAATAAAATCAAAAAAACCCAGAGGGAATTATCACAGAAGTTAAAGCGTTCAGTTACCACCAATGAAGTAGCTCAAGCATTGGATATGTCATCCGAGGAGATTAGAAAATATCTCCAGATGGCGAAAAAGACAATGTCCTTGGATTTAAGAGTTGGGCAGGACAAAAATACAGAGTTATCAGAATTAATTCAGGATGAATCCACCTCTGTGGAAACCCAACTAAACCAAAGTTTGTTAAAACAGGAAATTTGGAATGCTTTGTCAGAACTAAACCCAAAACAACGAGAAGTACTCTGGTTAAGTTTTGGCTTAGAAGATGGTCAGGAGTGGACTTTGACTGCTATTGGTAAGAAACTAGAGCTTAGTCGCGAACGAGTGCGTCAACTGAGGAATAAAGCTTTGAAAATTCTTAAGAGCCAAAATATTGGAAATTTACACGATTATCTTGTTGTTTAAGTCGTTGACGGAGAATATTTCCTTTATACACCTTAACTTGTTTCTTCTCCCAGTCTTGCTTATATATATAGGACACTCTTCCTGATTGGCGATCGCAAATTGAAGAGAAGTACCAAGGGGAATTTGCTCAATCTCGGATGATGATGCACGGCGATATTTGGAAGTATAGACTGATGTTTTTTAAAGCTGATGTGACAGTTGCGATCGCCAAATCATTACTCATTTATAAATTTGTTGCCTAATTTATAAGTTAAACAATTTACAATTATTTTTTTTCATAAGTAAAAATTATTTAAAATCTATCCAAAGCAGGTTTTAAAATGGCATTTGTCAGCAAAATTATCTAAAAAATTATCTTATTTTTTCTATCATAATCAAAAGCAAGTATAAACACTTAACTTTTTATAAGTCGTTTTACAAAAAAGATATGAAAAAAGAATTATTTCGCCTAATTAGTATTACCGTTACTTTTAGCATCACAATTACATTAATTGACATTCTCAATCAAAATGCCACAGCACACAGCTTCCTTCTAAATGGGAAAGGTTCTTCGTTTTTCGAGACCACAGAAACTCGAAAAAGTGAAATAATTGCCAAAATCCCGAAAATTGTTAGAAAACTGAGAGAAACTAGAGATTGTCCTAAATGCAATTTAAATCGGACAAATTTAGCAGAACTATATTTAAGACAAGCAAATCTATACAAAGCTAGTCTGCGGGAAGCCGACTTGAGTAATGCCGATCTTCAAAAGTCCAATCTACAAAATAGCGATCTTCGTGGTGCAAATCTAAGCAATGCTAACTTACACAAAGCAGATTTGAGTAGTGCTAATTTAAAAAACGCGAATTTGACAGGGGCTAATTTAAGTTATGCTAACCTCAGCAAAGCGGATTTGCGAAACTCTAAATTGGGAGTATTAGACATATACGGGTCAAATTTAAGAGAGGCGAATCTTCAAGGAATCGAGTTACCAAAAGAACACAGTATTAGAAAACTATTGGAACTCAATAATATACAATTTTGTGAAGCAATTATGCCTGATGGAGAAGTTTATTCTTGTGCTGAATCTGAACTCTAATTTTATGCGATCGCTTTTTGAGAACAATTTGGTTTAACTTATGTATGCACAAACGATTAATAATATTCCAGAAAATGTAGTAGGAATAATTAGTTGTTTTATGTACTTGAATTAATAATAATTGGTGATTGAATTTTTAGATGAATTTAAGGAAATATTTTAGGCAATTAGCAACTATTACTCTAATAGGAACCACTATATCTTTCTACCCAAATCTTAATTCTTATGGGAGAGATATTAGGAAAATCTATTTACATTCAAAAAATAATTTTGAACTGGCTCAAATTAATTTACCAAGTAAATTAGGCGAAACTGTGCCAGAAGCCAAGAACATTATTGAGTCAATCGATCTCGAACAGCTTGGCGAGTTTAATTTAGAAGATCGAAAATATTGGGAACAGTTGTGTAGTTTGTTGGCAAAACAATCTCGATACGATGTAGCCATGGCTGCTTGTTCTGAAGCAATCGAACGTAATTCTGATCAAGATGAACAATTCGTATGGATGTTACAGAGTCGAGCTTTATTTGAAGCTGGTAAATATCTTGAAGCCACGGTTTCTTATAGTCGTACATTGGAGTTTTCCGACAAAAATTCTTTAGCTTTAAGTTATCGTTGTGCCAGCTATTTTCATTTGGGTCAATATCAAAAAGCGATCGCAGATTGTCAAGAAGCCTTGTCAATCAATGGAGACTGGGGGAAAGAAAGTCCTGAAGTAGCTTGGTACTTTATGGGTTTATCCCACAGTCGTCTAAATCGCCTAAATGCAGCACTTAATGCTTACCATAAAGCGATCGCACATACTCCCGATGCCAATCGAGTTTTAGCAGAACGCTGTCGTCTTTCACAACAAATAGATACTCTAGAATCAAAAGCTCGCCTTTGTAGTCCCGATACTGCCCTCGCATTTTATGAAAGAGCTTTAGTCGAAAATAATAACGATGTGACAGTGTGGACGAATCAAGGACTATATCTAGAAAGCATTGACAACAAGCCCAAAGCTTTAATTGCTTACAACGAAGCCTTAGAACTGAAACCCCAATCTTCTTTTATTTTGGTTCATCGTTGTCAAATTTTAAACCAATTAAGTAATTATCAAGAAGCCTTATCTTCCTGTCAGCAAGCTTTAGAAGGGGATAGAGTTTTTATTGATTCAACTTTACCTGGAGTATTAAATGAAAGTAGCTTGGCTGCGATTGGACTGAAAGATTATGAAACAGCATTAAGTTATGCCGAAAAAGCGATCGCTCTAGAGCCAGAATATGTCAAAGCTTGGAACAACAAAGCAGTAAGTCTCTGGCATCTTCAAAAGTACGCAGAAGCCAAAATAGCCATAGAAGAAACAATTAGGATTGATCCAAATTATACCCAAGGTTTATTTAACTATGGTCGTATTTTAAGCTCTCTAAAAAATTATACCGATGCAGTTAAAGCATACAATATGGCATTAGAAGAAGATAGAGCAAATATTAATAATGAGATGCGCGAGGATATTTTAATTAATAAAAGTGTAGCTCTATGGAATTTGAATCGCTGTCAAGAAGCCTTAAATTCTACCGACCAAATGCTCAATATGAATCCAGATTCATTGCCTGGTTGGTATAATCGGGGAATTGTTCTATACTGCTTGAATAACTATCAACAAGCCTTATCAGCTTATAAAACAGCCAATGAAATCGCTCCACAAAATCCTTATGTTTTAGTAGGAATTGGTAGAGCTTTAGCCAAATTAAACCAGTATGAAGATGCATTATTTGTATTAGAAGAAGCTTTGGAAATTGAGCCAGATTTAGTTTTAGCCCAACAAACCAAAGAGCAAGTAATTAATCAAATTAATCGTAGTAATAATCTCTAGTAAATTATTTTTTAGCTTAGATAATGATTCGTATATTAATAGTGGACGATCAAAAATTTTTTCGTCGTGTAATTCAAGAATGGCTGGACAAAGAATCAGATTTAGAGATTGTCGGTACAGCATCAAATGGTAAAATGGCAATTGAGATGGTCGAATCTTTACAACCTCATATCGTTTTAATGGATATTGAAATGCCAGAAATGGATGGGTTGAGCGCCATAGAAGTTATTGAAAGGGATTTTCCTTATGTTAAAGTCATCGTTCTCACTGCCAATGACGACTATAGTTCGTTAGCTTATGCTCTTCAATCTGGTGCCAAAGGTTATTTGCTCAAAGGCGCGGAATCCAATGAAATAATTAATACTATTAGGTCTGTTCACAGGGGATACAGTCAATTAGAGCCAAGATTAATCAAGAAAATTATTGAATTGGTAGAAAAAGATAAAGAATTAAGAGAATATGTAGGAGAAGCTAGAATCATACTAGAAGATACAATTCAAGCCAAAAAAACTATTAAAAAAGATTTAGAACAGTTACAAACTAAAGTAGAACAAAGATTAACTAATCTGCAAAAGGCTATATCTGAATTGGAACAACAAGCTAAAATGACTTTGGAAGATATCCCCCATACTAGGGAAACTTTTGAACAATTTACCGTTGAGTTTTTAACTCTGCGTAAATATGTTATTGCTGCTGTTTCTACTTCTATCGTTGCAATAATTATTGGTGTTGTTGCTTTATTTATCTGATACTAATAATACAGATTTTGTCACCTTTACCGTCAGCCTATCCGCACCTAGTAGCGAAACAATTACCTTTGATTTCGAGATTCAAGACGTTAGGGCGATCATGTTTTTGGTCAATAGTAGAATTTGCTCGAAGTAGTAAATTGTTAACGTGAATGCGATAAATCCAATCACGCGATCAGCGAAGCTGCCACGTTCGTGATCGCGTGATTGTAAAACTACTTGCTATCCATTTATTGTCGATACTTTATGTGTAACAAACATTTAGTGATTTGATATCATTGCCCAGAAAGCAGCATCAAGCTTGGATAAACTTATACCAATTCTTAAATGCTAATAAAAGCTAATTATTTTATTAATTTGAATCCAAATTCTGTGTTACGGGGTCTTTCTTGAACACCTCTAGCTACTTCTACCAAAACAGGGTCGCCCTGACGCTCTCCTTTATCAGTAAATTGTACTTCATTTCCCGAAGTTTCAGTAGGGCGTAATTTGACTTGTCGTAAACCATCGAGAACAGAAGAACGAGAATTATTATTGTTGGAAAATGAATGAATAAAGGCTTGGGTAGCATCATAACTCATGGCAGTGCGCCAGTTAACAGAACCACGCCATTGCTCACTTCCCGCTTTTGTAAATGCACGAGATGTGGGAGTTTGTCGCGACCAAGGAACGGCTATTACTAAGCCTTCGACGTTTTCTCCCCCTTGAATCAAAGTGTCACTAGTATATAAGGCATCCCCACCCAGTAGTTTAAGTCTTCGGTTTATTGCTATATCTGCATTTGCTATGGCAATCGCTCTAGCTTCCTCTATATAGTCTTTATTTGGAAATAACAATGCCACCTCAGCTTGATGGTAAACGCTGATTGGTACTTGATCTTCGGCACTAAAGCTAGGTTGGCTCAGATCGATCGATCTGACTACCTTACCTTTAAACCCTTTAAACTTAGACTCGAAGTTTTCTTTTAAACTCTTGCTATAGCTACTATTGGGATTATAAAAAATAACTGCTTTAGAAAGATTGAGTTCTTCGCTTATGTATTTAGCTAACTTTTCGGCTGCTGCAGCATCAGAAGGAGTAGTACGAAAGAAAACATCCCCTTGTAAAGAAGTACTGGTGCTGGTGGGGCTAATCATTGCTAAACCATTAGGCTTCTCATCATATACTTTTAGTCCAGCCCCACTAGCACTACTAGAATTATGTCCAATTACGCCAAGAATGGAAGGATCGTTGACTAATTGTTGAGCAACTTGCTTAGAGATTTCTGGCTTGTTTTCATCATTAGCAATTACAATTTCTAATAAGCGATTGCCTATACCACCTGAATTATTAAACTCATTTTGCGCCATTGCTACTCCACGCAACATTTCTTTGGCAGAATTGATACTTCCATCTACCGGAACAACAACGGCAAGGGTTAAAGGATTTCCCTGTTTACGTGCTTTGGCATTGTTGAGCAAAATTAAAGGCTCTGGTTCATTAAGGTTGGTTGTTACCGCTTTATCAAAAAAGGTGATCGCTTTTTGATAATCTTGTTTTTTAAAAGCTTCAATTCCATTGTTAAGACTAGGCCTGGTAACTCCAGGGAACAAGGTGCGTTGTCCTTTCGTAAATCTTTCTGGTTGCCATAAGTAATCGTCACTTCCTGGAGGTTCAGGTGGTTGAGGACAGTTTTTAGGAGGAGTCGAACTTTTACAGGGGTCACATTTTTCCTGAATGGGGTTTTCTTCACATGAAACTATTGAGTCAAGAGGTTTTAACAATTGCCAACTAACAACACCCAGAACAGCAAGTAAAGCAACCCCTCCTAATATTCCACCTACAGGAAGAGATGAGCCAGCAGTTTCCCTAGGACTAGCATAAGCACTATTACAAATAGGACAGCGTTCTCCTATTTCTACTTCTTCTTCTGGGTGTCGTTCTTTTTTAGTACCTCGGCAAAGCCAATAAGTTTCTTTAGTTTCAGTAGTGTCAGTCATTTTTTTTATTGCTTCCGATTTTTTTAAGAAAGTAATTTATCAATTACTCTCTTAAGTCGTAACGTTCCTAAAAATTCGATTTTAAGAGCCAAATATTTGCTTTTTACCTATTTCTAGCTCATCTCTAGTGATCAAACCATCTCTGTAATCTTGTTTTAGGATTTCCCATCTTTCCCAACGAGTATCGTTATCACTTTGTGCTGGTGCGGGAGTTATTTCTTGAGGTACTACCGCATTGTTTTGATTAAAATCATCTGACACGGTAAGATCATCTTCTAATTCAGCTTCCATTGTCAATGAGTCAATTTTTATTGTTGGTAGCTTAAGTCGATTAACCACATCAAGAACAATTGCTTTATCGCGAGCATAGAGAGGAGAGTCTTTTCCTCCCAGTTTTTCTAATTCTTCGGCTCTTTGGTTAAGATAATTTTGAAATTGTTGATATAGGTGCTGTTTTTGAGATTCAGTTTCGGCTGCTTGATAAATGGCGTTTACCTGATTTTCGATAGCTTCTCGATCTTTTCGACAAGCACGGACTTCTAATACTTGGGGGATTTCTTCCCAGTTAGAGGCAATATCGACCTTTTCCACATCCATAGATGTCTGTCGGTTATAGCAAATAGTCTCCTCTTGAGTAGCACGATTTATTTTGCGAAACAGAACATTTAAAGCTCTGGCTTGAACTACTAGTTTATAGACTTTGGCATCTTCAGGAAAGATATCCCAAAAAGCGATCGCCTTAGTAAGATGCACAGGAATTGGAGGTTCGGAATGTTCCCCTTTGAGTCTGGCTCGTTTCGCTAAAATACTTTCTCCCAACCATTGCTGATAGGATTTTCTTAGTTCTCTCATCCCTTCAATACAGCGAAGAGAAAAACCTCCCATTTCCTGTACTAAAACGATGCGATGGCGTTCTGTTTCTCCCAAAGGCTTGATATCATCGGGGTTTGGTACAAACTGTTGAATTATGGGCAGCATTTTTTGAGCAGCAGGATTGCTCGTATTAACTCCACCTAACAATGCAACATTAGTATTTTTAGATGGTCTTATTCCCGCTCCATCTAACATCCCTCTATCCAATAACATCAAAGGTTGAGATTTTTGGTAAGCTATACGGACTCGATTAGTAATTTCACTCTCATCATTAAAAACTTTAAAAACGCGATCGCAAGCTGCTAGTTCTTTTTTGATGCGACTATCTTGGGGTGCTTTTTCCAGAATAGTCTTGGTGCGATCATAAATAATCTCCTGCAAATCTTCTAAATTAACTTCGGGAATTGCTGTAATGTCGAAAAGACGCATAATTTCATCAGAATCGCGAGTTTCTTTCCACATCGGACTAGATCGCTTTAAAATGTCTTCTGACATGGTGGTACAAATCGAGTCCATTCCCTGTTCATATTTAGTTTTGCTTCCTTCAAAAGCACCAGCTAACTGCTCGATTAAATCTTGATATAAACTGTTAAGTTCCGTGCGATCATAAAGTTTAATCCCATTGATTTGCAAGGCATCGGCTCTGTCTGTTTCTTGTTGCGCCTTTTGATTAAATTCATCTCGAAATCCCTTGATTCTCTGCTGAAAACGATTGAGACGACGTACCAATATTTCTCTATGCTCTTGTAAACGCTCGATAACTTCTAAACCCAAAGTTCGGCTTTTACGGCGAATTAGAGCATTAGCACTGCTTTCTATTCCTGTAAGAGCGGATTCACAATACTGCTCCATTTTTGCTTGTTTAGTCAGTCCAAACTTGTCTTTAAATTCATTAAGGTCTCGTTTAGCATTTTCGTATTGACGATTTTGATTGTTTTCAACTTTGCTGTATCGTTCCTGTTCTTTACGGAATTTCTCAGCCATACTGGTAAATACTTGGTCTATAGTAGTCAAAAAGACTTCAGCAAATTGTACCCCTCGATTGCGGTCTTCTAGAATACGATACAGTTCTTCTTCTAATTGTTGACGAC
>JASJDB010000203.1 GCA_030065315.1 Xenococcaceae cyanobacterium MO_167.B52
TCTGGTTTATTTTTTTTGACAAAATCAATAATTACTTGTTGAATTTTATCAGCAGGTAAATCATAGTTGAGAAATTTAGCACTATTGCTTAATCTTTGGCTATGGCGGTCTAACCTAAACAATAATATTTGTTGGGCATTTGTTGGGTTAGGAATTCCGCGCATTCCGCCAAAAGCTCCTGTACCATAATGTAGGGCGTGGGTAGCTATGGAAATCTTAGCATCGGCGAAAGGAATAAATTGATTTTCAAAGTAAGCGATAGGTAAAAAGTTGTGCATGGTTGTTTAAAAATAGGCAACGGAGAATATAGAGCCAGCTACTCAATTACAAAATACAGAGCTATAATTCTATCTCATTGAGGGAAAAACCTTAGATTTTTAGATTTTTTGTAACTCTATCAGCTTGAGTATTTATACTGCTAAAAACTGTTGAATTATCTCTTGACTCAATTCATCTGTGCTTCCAGAGGCAACAATTCCCCCTTTCTGCATGGCATAATATCTATCGGCTTGACGCACAAAATGTAAGTGCTGCTCCACCAATAAAACAGATATTCCTGTAGCTTTGATGATTCTTTTTACTGCTGCTTCGATTTCTAAAATAATTGATGGTTGAATACCCTCTGTCGGCTCATCTAAAACTAATAAACGGGGTTTTCCCATTAAAGCACGAGCAATAGCTAATTGTTGCTGTTGTCCTCCGCTTAAGTCCCCTCCCATGCGAGATAACATAGTTTTTAATACAGGAAATAACTCAAAAATTTCTTCAGGGATTGATTCGTTGCTTTTTCTTCCTTGAGGACGAGCTTCTAAGCCTAGTAATAGATTATCTTTTACTGAAACACGAGGGATAATTTCTCTACCTTGGGGAACATAACCAATACCCATTTTAGCTCTGCGATCTGGGCTTAATTTAGTAATAGGTTTATCGGCAAAAAATATTTCTCCAGTGCGGGGTTTTAGTAATCCCATAATGGTTTTAAGTAAAGTGGTTTTTCCTACACCATTACGCCCAATTAAACATACCATTTGTCCAGCAGGAATGCTCAGATCTACGTTGCGTAAAATATGGCTTTCTCCGTAATAAACGTTTAGATCAGAAATTCTTAAAGTTAAATCCGTCTGAATCACTGGTTCGATAGTTGATTTGGGAATATTCATAATAGTTAATGGTTATTAGTTAGTCGTTAGTAGTTGATTATTATTCATTACTTATATTTTGCTTCTATTTCTGTTTCTACTTGTTCAACAATATCGTCTGGTAAATCTAAAAGTTTTAGTAGTTTTTGATAAACTTCTATTTCCTGGCGATTCATCTTATTAGACCTGATAATTTCATAACTGAGTTTTAAAACTCTTTCTTTTTCACCAAAGTTTTTGAGCTTGGGAACTAACTCTTCTAAAGGAATATTTTTAGCTAAGTAATTTTGTAGTTCTTGTTGCAGACTATATTGATGTTCTGTATCTATAGCAAATTCTCGACTTAGGCGAGATAAGATTACATTCATTTGTTCTGGTGTGAAATTACCATCAGCCCAAGCCATAGAAACTGCTATTCTCAATATATTCATTTGTTCTGGAGTAATAGAGGGTGCTTTACCCAAATAGACCTCAATAACTTTAGGATCGTTTTGTATTTCATCCATTGTTCCTTCACAAAGTACCGATCCTTGATGTAATACTGTCACCTTATTATTAGCAATTTGTCTGACAAATTCCATGTCATGCTCAATGGCAATTATAGAGTGACTTTCTGCTAGGGAAAGTAATAAAGCTCCAACATTTTCTGTTTCTTCGTCAGTTAAACCTGCTGCTGGTTCATCTACTAATAATAAGTCAGGGGATTGGGCTACTAACATCCCAATTTCTAAGCGTTGTTTTTCTCCATGAGAAAGTAATTCTGCGGGAGCATTGGCTTTAGCTTCTAAACCGATGGTTTCTAATAATCCCCCTACGGTTCTGCTTTCTACTGATTTGGGAGGTTTAAAGAGGGTAGAAAAAACATTTTTGTTATGATTGCAAACTAGGTCTAAGTTTTCTCTGACTGTTAGATTAAGATAGACTCTGGGAGTTTGAAATTTGCGACCAATTCCCATACGAGCTATTTTATATTCTGGGATTTTTTTAAGATTTTTGCCTTTAAATAAGACTCTCCCCTTTGTGGGTTGTACTTTTCCCGTTATTACATCTAGAAAAGTAGTTTTACCTGCACCATTAGGACCAATAATAACTCTTAATTCTCCAGGGTTCATACTGAAGTTTAAATTATTTAGAGCTTTAAAGCCATCGAAGCTTACTGTTAAGTTTTCTATTTCTAAAATTTTCTTCATAATTAAATATTTTAGATAATTCCTAAATAGTGCTGTGATTTTGTATATCCATAAATACTTATTGTAATTATCTTGTTCTAGATATTCTAGATTCAGGAATACTATTAAGACAGACAGTTTTACCGATCGCTTAATTGCTCCCTTTCTTGCTTAGTTTCGGGGTTTTCTTCGAGGCTAGGATAGGTAACAATTCTTTCTTTTAGCCCTAACATATAACTAAGTTTTTCCCAAGCCCAAGTACGCCACCACCCCACAATACCATCGGGTAAAACTGTTACAACAATTAAGAATAATGCTCCTTGGAAAAATAGCCATACTTCTGGCAAACTTTCACTTAAAAATGTCTGTGCTAGTCTTACTAAAAGGGTGCCAATAATTGCTCCAATTAAAGTAGCTCTGCCTCCTACTGCTACCCAAATTACCATTTCAATGGAAAAGGGAACTTCCATAAATTTGGGTGTAATAATTCCTGTTTGAACTGTATATAATGCTCCTGCTATCCCTGCGATCGCACCAGAAATGCCAAATACTAAAACTTTGTATCCTGTAGGATTATAACCAGAAAATCTCACCCTAGTTTCATCATCTCTAATTGCGACCAATAAACGACCAAAACGCCCACTAGTTAGCCAGCGACAAAAGTAATAAACGGCTACTAAAATAATTACTGTAATAATATAAAATATTTTTTGTACTGAATCGGAACCAGCTAACATTCCGAAGATAGTTTCAGTATCAGTTTTCAAGCCATTAGTGCCATTGATAAGTTTTTGTTGACCGTTAAAGAAGTTAAAAAATACTAATAGTGCAGCTTGAGTAATAATAGAAAAATAAACCCCTTTAATCCGATTACGAAATACTAAATATCCCAATAAGCCAGCTACAATTCCAGGGATAACAATTAAAGCAACAATTGTAATAGGAAAAGAATAAAAAGGATGCCAAAACCCAGGTAACTCTTTAACCCCATAAAGAGTAAAAAACTCTGGTAATTGTCCCTCAGGTATCTGTAACTTGAGGTGCATCGCTAAGGCATAACCTCCTAAAGCAAAAAAGATCCCATGACCTAAACTTAGCAACCCTGTATAACCCCAAATTAAATCAATTCCTAATGCTACAATTGACAAAGATAAAATTCTTCCTAAGAGGCGCAATCTAAACCCAGGTAAAACTATAGGTAAGATAACGGCAAATATAATAACTAAACCAATAACAATTCCAGTTTCAATTATCTTTTGTCTTTTTTTTTGTTTTTTAATTTTATTATTCATTATTACTCATAAATAATATTTCTTTAAGAGTTGATTTATCACTATTTTGTCCTGAGAGATGAAATATAAATTAAAGGAAAGTTGTTATATCAAAAATGAACAATGAGCAATCAACAACTAACTACTAACCACTCCCCCTTTACAATTCCGCAGTTCTTCCTTTTTGAGGAAATAATCCCGCAGGTTTAACTTGCAGGAAACTAATAATTAAAGCAAACACCATCACTTTTGCCATACTACTGGTAGCAAAGAACAACAAGACATCTACTAAAGGTTTTAAAGATTCTACAGAAGAAGCCATTAAAGCCAAAGTTCCTGAACCAATTAAATAATTAATAATGCCAATTCCTAAAGCAGCCAAAATAGTACCAAATAAATTACCCACACCGCCGACTACCACTACCATAAAGGTATCTACAATATAGTTCTGACCAGTATTGGGTCCTACTGAACCTAATAGACTAACAGCACAACCAGCAACCCCTGCTAAACCTGAACCAATAGCAAAAGTTAAAGCATCTACTTTAGCTGTGGGAATACCCAAACAAGAACTCATAGCACGGTTTTGAGTAACGGCTCTAATCCTTAATCCCCAAGTAGAACGATTGAGAAACCAATAGACAGCAATCAAACAAATAATAGTTAAAGCAATAATAAATAGACGAGCGTAAGGCATCTGAAAGCTTAAAACCTTAACCCCACCCCGTAACCAGCTAGGAGCAGTTACATCCACATTTCTGGCACTAAACCAAGCCTTAGTTAAAGCGGGTATTTGACTCAATAAAAATCCTGTTACTACTGCAATAGCTGTGGACATTGGTAGTAAAATAGCTATAACTAAATTCCTGATTCTTTCCCAGTCAGGACGACGACTTAATAATCTCATTCCGCCAAAAAACAGCAGACAAAATACTCCAATACAAATTACTAACAACCAATTAACACTACGAACCAACTGGCGTAAAATTAAACTCACTCCCCAAGTAGCGAGTAAAGTTTCTAAGGGTCGTCCGTATAAAAAGCGAATTACCCCCCTTTCTAGTATAATTCCTGCGATTGCTGCTACGATAAAAGCAATAGGAATAGAAACTAGGATATAGCAACTAAACCAAGGTTCTCCCCAAGGTTTAAAAACATTCTGCACCACATAAGTGGTATATCCTCCCAGCATCATTAATTCACCGTGGGCGAGGTTAATTACTCCCATTAGTCCGAAAACAATTGCTAAACCCAAAGCTGCAATCAGTAATACTGAACCGATACTGATGCCGTTAAATAATCCTTCTATTAATGCAGACACAATTAATTTATTGAGAAACTTAACAATATATAAAGGTGGGCAATGCCCACCCTACTACTACGCTTTTTTGTATTTTCCACCCTTATTGGGATCAGTCCAATCACAGGCATAACCTTTAGTTTCGGGTACGTACTGATTCCAAGGAATAGGAGCGACTGGAACTTTTGTAGCAGAAACAATATCGAATAAACCATCTTCTCTAACCTGACCAATTCTGACAGTCTTAGAAATATGATGGTTAGGAGTCATTTTCACCATACCTTCAGGAGCATCAAACTCTTGACCAACGGCTGCTTTTCTTACCGCTTCAATATCGGTTGTCCCTGCTGCTTCTACTGCTTGCTTCCAGAGATAAACCATAATATACGCAGCTTCCATGGGGTCGTTGGTTACTCGATCTTCTCCATATTTAGCTTTAAAGGCTTTAACAAATTTCTCGTTAGCAGGGCTTTCTACTGTCTGAAAATAGTTCCACGCTGCATAATGATCTTTGAGATACTCTGTCCCAATTTGGCGTACTTCTTCTTCGGCGATACTGACAGACATTACAGGATATTTATCGGGAGTTAATCCTGCCCCTTGCATCTGTTTAAAGAAAGCCACATTACTATCACCATTAAGACTGTTAAAGATCACACCACCATTGGGCAAAGCAGCTTTAATTTTGGTAATAATTGCGGTAACTTCTGTATCTCCTAAGGGCAAATAATCTTCTCCTACCGTCTTACCACCTTTAGCTTTGAGTTGCTCTTTAATAATGGTATTAGCAGTACGAGGAAAAACATAATCTGAACCAACTAGGAAAAAGCTTTTGCCTTTATTTTCTAACAGCCAATCCACAGCAGGTTCAATTTGTTGATTGGGTGCAGCACCTGTGTAAAAAATATTGTTTGAACATTCCTGTCCTTCATATTGCACAGGATACCAAAGCATATGTTGTTTTGATTCAAACACGGGTAATACCGCTTTACGGCTAGCAGAAGTCCAACAGCCGAACACAGTTACAACTTGGTCTTTGTCAATAAGTTTGGCTGCTTTCTCGGCAAAAGTGGGCCAGTCTGAGGCTCCATCTTCTTTAACAGGAATAATTTTCTTGCCTAATACTCCACCATCCGCATTAATCTCATCAATTGCCAGCATTTCAGCATCAACTACTGTTGTTTCACTGATTGCCATGGTACCGCTTAGAGAATGTAATATTCCTACTTTAATTCCGTCTTCAGTATCACTAGTAGTTTCATTGCCACCAGCACAGGCTTTGAGCAACATACTCGTAGCTACTGTGGCGGAACTATATACTAAAAATCTACGTCTTCCTAATTTTGACATTGTTAATTTTGTCCTTCAGGTATTCGTCTCACTACCACACTCCAAAGGGGGAGTAAATGATCTTGCATAGTAGTTGAAATATCTGGAGGCTAATTGTATTTTAGGCTACAGAAAAATTGGCTATTGTTTGGTCTAAAAATTAAAAGGGTCAAATTATCACGTAACTACTAACTACTAACTCCGAACTAACTGCGATCAAGATTCTGTTTTTTTTTCTTAATTTTGTTCAATTACTTCAGTGTCTTAACAAAATTTTGAGTTCTCTTGGTGACTAATTCCCAATTACCAGTTTTGATTAAGGATGGGGGAAAAAGATTGCTAGATAAGCCAACAGCTATTGCTCCCGCGTCTAACATAGTTGGGGCATTGTCAACAGTAACACCTCCAGTGGGAATGAGGGGAATATGTCCTAAGGGATTTTGTAAACTTTTAATATATTTAGCACCGCCTACAGATTCAATAGGAAAGACTTTAACTGTCGCTGCTCCTGCTTGCCAAGCATTAAATATCTCTGTAGGAGAAAGTACCCCAGGAACAAAAGGTACTCCATAACGGTTCAGAGAAATGTCTAATAAAGTGGGGTTGAAATAGGGGGAGAATAAAAATTGACTGCCACAAGCGATCGCATTTTCTAGTTGGGTTAAGTTTAAAATTGTCCCTGCACCTATTAAACAGTGGGGCAATCTAGAACGTAACTTACAGATCAACTCTTCAGGTTGTTGGTTGTCCCAAGTAATCTCTATCAGATTCATTCCTCCTTTTGCTACCGCTTCACCCATTGCCAAACCTGTTACTAAGTCTGGCGCACGAATCACAGCGATCGCTTTATGACTACGTAATACCTCTAGCCAAGACTTCTGACAGTGATTGTTATGGGGAGATAGAGAAAGAGGAGAAATGAGTTTAGGGATATTGTTCATTCTGAGAGCTTAAAGCTGTTAAAGAGAGCGAATTCTACTTTTATATGCTCGATTATCTAAGCCATTTCCTAGATTAGCGGTTCTAGAATCTATATTGTTTTGTAAAAGTTTAATCCGTTCCGAAGTTGCAGGATGGGTGCTGAGGAAAGTAGGACTCGAACTGCCTCGCTGTAGTAGTTTTTCCATGAAGCTTACCATTCCAGAAGGCGCGTAACCCGATTTTTTAATATTCTCTAAACCAAAACGATCTGCTTCTAATTCATCACCACGACTATTGGGACGACTTAAAGCCAACTCTACACCGATTTGTACCGCTTGGGAGCTATCTAATCCTGCTGCGGAAAGTACCCCTTGAGAGATCGCTTTTTCCCGCATTTGCTTGATAGCGTGACGACCTACAATATGACCAATTTCATGACCAATAACACTAGCTAATTCTGCTTCATTTTCCGCTCTTTTCATTAATCCTGTGTTGATATAGACATAGCCTCCCATAGTAGCGAAGGCATTAACACTATCATCATCCACCACTTGGAAAGTGTAAGGAATTGTCGGACGATCACTAGTTCTTGCTAATCTCTGACCAATCTCATTAACATAACTAGTAATTTCTCGATTAAGATAAACTCTAGCTTTACCAGACTTAACCAATTCTTGATTAATTTCTTTACCTAGTTGAACTTCTTGGCTATCAGAAATACTAGATAGCTGGTAAATTTGCGCTCCCCTAATGAGTAACTCGATCCAAGAAAAAGCCCTAGTGGGTTGAGCATTAGTCAGAATAATACTGAGACTAAATATTAAAGATAAAACTCCATATAACCAGCGGTTGCGGGACAAAAATAAGAACTGTTTAATCATAATTATGATCAAGAATTTCGACTTTGTTGTAATTAATTTATTTTGATCTAGACGTAAGATTTACTTGTGAGGTGCCTGATTTTTCTGATAATATCAAGCATCCAATTCTAAGGAGGGTCTACAACTTAAGTTTAATTCACTTTAGTAGGATCATGAGTAATGCAGTTTCTGGTAGCAGTTCACTCTTTCTAGATATTCTTGAGACAGAGAGATATGACAATATAATGTTGTAATTTCCAATAGTTAAAATCAGTTTCACTACATGGAAAGCAATAATAATACTTGGGTAAGTTCTATTCTAATGAGTTGGTTAATTGTTTTAACACCATTAGCAACCCAAGCAGCCGAAAATCATCCTCGTTTATTTATCAATCAAGAGCGAATTAAGCAAATTCAATGGGCAATTCAAGTACCCCAATCCCATCATCAACAAGCATTCTCCGCTCTAAAATCCCGTGTCGAGCAAAAAGATTGGCGTGTATATGATAATAATCTCAATGATGGTAACTGGAATTATGCTCGTTCTTATTTGGCAAAAGAAGCTGCATTTCTCTATCTCTTAACTAATAACAACGAATATGCTCAAGTTGCTTACAAAGCGATAGAAGCGATTTATAATGAGCCAGATTCAGATAATCGCCTTCCAGATAGGGACTATGGACTCTCAAGAGCTACTGTAGGTCGCAATATAGCGATCGCCTATGATTGGACTTATCACGCTCTTACACCACAACAAAGGGATTATATCAAAGCCAAGATTAATCTGGCTCTTGATGCTTGGCTAGACTATCAGCACGTCAACTTGCGTAATCCCCTAATGGCTTCTAATTGGGTAGCAGTTTGCCGAGGTGGAGAGTT
>JASJDB010000204.1 GCA_030065315.1 Xenococcaceae cyanobacterium MO_167.B52
TCAGTTTCGAGGTTCGATTCCACCCAATTATCTTTGCAAAGATGTCAAAGTTTACGAGGGAAGTTTACCAGAGAATTTATCAGGTCATGTTTTTATTGTCGCTCCCTATCACCGTGAAAACGACCGTCATCTATTTGCTGGGGAAGGTGTAACTATTAGGTGGGATCTCAAACCTCAAGAGGGAAAAATTAAAGTCCACAGCAAGAAATTAGATACTTGGGATAGTTTTTGGCATTCAATACAATTACCACTGGGCGAACTACTACCAAAAGCATTTTTTCCCGCCAAACTGGGTCTTTTTGGGGTAGCAGAAATAGCTAATACTGCTATTGTGAACATGGATGGCAGACTAATTATGACCGCAGATGCAGGGCGTTATTGGGAAGTAAATCCCAAAACCCTTGAAACCATAACTCCCATAGGATACTTCGACGAACATATCGTTTCTGTGCCCATATCTTTTTTCCCGATGGTGGCAAATACGGCACATCCTTTTTATGACTCTGAACAAAAAGAACTAATTACCTGTGAATTAAAGTCTAAACTTCGTTTAGGAAGTTTATTTACTGATATGGAGAGTAAAGTCTATATTACTCTTTGGGATGGCAAAGACAAAGATCGGCAAAAACCCAACTATAGTGGCATCAGACATTGGGAATTAGATGCAACAATTCTAGACGGTAGCCCCCACACCACCATTGTGACAGAAGAATTGATTATGATTCCCGATATGCCTTTTCAAATGGGAGTAGCAAAGCTATTGGGATTAAAAATTTCCCCTCGTCCAGCTTATCCCAAAACCCAAATTTATCTTGTTGAGCGTGAAAGACTCAAAGATAAAGACCAAAAAGCAAATAAGGCGACTGTTCCATCGCGCTTAGTAACATTTAAGGGCGATAGCTACCATTTCTTGTGTAACTACCGTCATGGAACGGATGGATCGATCAAAATGGTTGCCATACAACAAGCAACAATTAGTTTAACTGAAGCTATCGAGCCTGGTGATGTTAAACATTTTAGTGGTGAAAGCTATTGTGAGGAAGATAAATATAAAAATTGCTTAGAAAATATCTTAGACGGAATAAGCTCCTTATTCCCAGACAAAAAACCCAATAAATACTATGGGATCCCTTGGATGTTTGGTTTCGATCCTGGAGTATTACGTAAAGTAGTAATTAAAGATGCTAGAGTGATGGAGGAACAAGCATTTATTCATCCTGGTTGGTTTAGCACTACCCTTTATACTGCCGACCCGCGAGAATTAAAAACGCAAGCAGGATATTCGGCTATTTATCAAGTTTATGCAGGATATTACCGAGATTTGATTTGTCGTCGCCAATATCTTGCTTTCCGCGACCATGAAAATAGAATTTTAACAGACAAGCAACTTCCTCAAACAGATCTTCCTTCGGTGTTGGCAAAAGTTCCTTTAGGCGATGATTCTAATTGGAATAAGTTAACTGAAACAATTAAGGAAAAAATTGAAAAGAAGCAAGAACAAGATTCTGATCTTCCTGTGTATAGACTGGGTGAAGGATTACTTGATTTTTATGTTTTTGATCACAAAGAAAAAGATGGTACTTATAAATATATTCTAGATAGTATTCAATTTATTCCCCAAGATAAGGGCTATCTTTTTACTACTGTTATTAAATCCAATGGTTCGGAAGCTTGGATTTTTGCTGCTGATAATTTGCGACAAGGAGCGATCGCTAAAATGAGTCTCCCTGAAGATATTAATTTTGGCTTTACCTTGCATTCAGAGTATTTTGAAGATATTTCTCCAAGAGAATCAAACTACAATGTCAATAGAATAATATCTGCTTTAGGTAGTTTAATTAAAGTTCCTAGTGAATATATCTTCAGGCAACCTGATTATGTTCTCAACAGAGAGGTTAAATACAAGTAATCAGATAAGAGGTAGGAGGTACGAGGGAAAATGATTACTCTGAATGGCTATCAAATTCTCAACAAAATCTACGAAAGCTTTAACTCAGAAGTTTATCGTGCTATTCGTACCTCCGATAATCTATCTGTAATTCTTAAAGTACTAAAACAAGACTATCCCACTGTTGCAGAACTAACTCGCTACAAACAAGAATACAAAATTATCTCCAGTCTCAACTTTGGTGGAGCGATCGCAGCTTATGGATTAGAACCCTATAAAAGAACGTTAGTAATTATTTTAGAAGATTTTGGCGCGGTCTCTTTAAGAAAATTGAGTCAGGGCAAACCTCTAGCTTTACCAGAATTTCTATCTATTGCCATTGAGATAGTCGAACATTTGGGTAAAATTCATGCAGCTAATATTATTCACAAAGATATTAATCCCGCCAATATCGTTTTTAATCCCCAAACTAAGCAACTCAAAATCATTGATTTTGGGATCTCTACCATACTAAAGCGAGAAACTCCTAGTCTCAAAAGTCCTAGTCTTCTAGAAGGTACTTTGGCATATATTTCTCCAGAACAAACAGGACGGATGAATCGTAGTTTAGATTACCGTACCGATTTTTATTCTTTGGGAGTCACTTTCTACGAATTACTTACGGGAAAACTACCATTTGAATCTACTGATGCTTTAGAGTTAATTCATTCTCATTTAGCAAAACAACCAGTTCCAGTTAGCAGTTATCAGATTCCTCAAGTAATATCTGATCTTGTGATGAAACTGATGGCAAAAACTGCGGAAGAACGTTATCAGAGTACATATGGTATTAAAGCAGATTTAGCAGAATGCTTAAGACAATTAGAAAATACAGGAAAAATTGAGGATTTTGCGATCGCAACTCAAGATGTAACCAATAAGTTCTATCTGCCTCAAAAATTATATGGTAGAGAGTCAGAAATTAACATCTTAGTATCAGCATTTGCCAGGGTTGCAGCATCCAATTTATCTCAACCCGAAATGATTTTAGTTACGGGATATTCTGGTGTGGGTAAAACAACTTTAGTTCAAGAAATATATAAACCAATCACTGAAAAACGGGGTTATTTTATCTCTGGTAAATTCGACCAATTTCAGCGTAATATTCCCTATTCAGCTATCGTCACTGCTTTAACTGGTCTAGTCAAGCAACTTTTGGGCGAAAGTACCATACAACTTTATCAATGGCGTAACCAACTTTTAACCGCGTTGGGAGTGAATGGTCAAGTAATTATTGATGTGATTCCTGAAATAGAGTTGATTGTTGGTAAACAGCCAGAATTGCCAGAACTAGAAGCGACAGCAGCCCAAAATCGGTTCAATTTAGTTTTTAAAAATTTTATTCGTGTCTTTTGTGCTTCAGAGCATCCTTTGGTAATCTTTTTAGACGATTTGCAATGGGCAGATGCTGCCAGTCTTAAGTTAATCGAACTAATTATGATGGATGTAGATTTTGATTATCTATTTTTGATTGGATCTTATCGAGATAATGAAATTAACTCTACTCATCCTTTAAAAATCACTCTCAATCAATTACGCCGACAGGGAATAATAGTCAATCAGATTATTTTAAAATCTTTAGCTTTAGATCACGTTAATCAATTAATTGCTGAAGCACTCAACACTTCAGAAGCATACGTAAAACCTTTAGCTGAATTAGTCTGGCAAAAAACTCATGGTAATCCTTTTTTTGTCAACGAATTTTTGAAAACTATTTACTCGGAAGATTTGCTGGTATTTAATCCGACTGCACAGTCTGTTATTACAGATTGCAAACTAGCTTGGCAATGGAATCTCAAAGAAATTGAAAAGATTAGCAGCACTGATAATATGGTCAAATTTCTGATGGGCAAGATGGGAAAATTGCCTCAGTCTGCCCAAGAAGTTTTAAGTTTAGCAGCTTGTCTTGGCGCAAAATTTGATTTAAATACTATCTCCATGATCTGTGGTAAATCTGCTGAGGAGTTATTTAAGAATTTAACTTTTGCGATCGCTGAAGGGTTAATTATTCCTCTATCAGAACTAGATGAGCAATTATTAATTCAAGATTATAAATTTGGACATGATCGCATTCAACAAGCTGCTTATACTCTAATTAATGAATCAGAAAAACTCTCGATTCACCTCAAAATTGGTCGCTTGCTTTGGGAAAATACACCACCCCAAGAATTGTTAGAGAAAATATTTAAAATAGTCGATCATCTTAATATCGGGCAACGACTCATTCAAGAGCCAAGGGAAAAAGTTGAAATTGCTAAACTCAATTTGTTAGCAGGGCAAAAAGCCAAGGCAGCAAATGCTTACGAAGCAGCACTCAAGTATTTAAAAATAGGTCAAGAACTTTTAACTCCAACAGGTTGGCAGACGAATTACGATTTAACTTTAAATCTTTATTCAGAAGCAGCAGAAGTAGCCTATTTAAGTGGTGATTTTGAGCATATGGAATATTTTGTTTCAATAGTACTTGAAAAAGCGTCAACTTTGCTGGATAGGGTCAAGGTTTATGAGGTTAAGATTCAAGCGTGTATGGCGCAAAATCGATTATTACAAGGCATTGAGACTGCACTCCAGATTCTGAATTTGTTGGGAGTGGAGCTTCCTAAACAGCCTTGCCAAGCTGAAGTTATGAAAACTCTGGAAGAGACACAACAAAGGTTAAAGAAAAAACCGATTCAAGAGATTTACAATCTGCCGAAAATGAGAGATCCCATTGCACTAGCAGCGATGAGGATTTTATCAAGGATTACTGCTGCTACCTATATAGCTATTCCCAATCTATTATCACTGATTGTGTGTAAACAGATTAATTTATCATTCAGTTATGGCAATACTTCTATATCAGCCTTTGCCTATGCGTGGTACGCAATCATTGTATATGGGATAGCAGAGGACATTGATACTAGCTATCAGTTTGCTCAACTGGCAATCTATCTATTGTCACAGTTCAACGCCAAAGAATTTAAAGCGAGTACAATGATGCTCGTTAACGCTACAGTTATTTATTGGAAAGAGCCTGAATGGAAAATTTTACAGCCTTTGCTAGAGGCATACCAAAGCGGACTAGAAACAGGTGATTTAGAATTTGCTTGTTATGCAGCCCATGTTTACTGTCAACATTCCTATCATCTTGGTAAGGAACTGGTAGAACTGCAAAATGAGATGGCTGGCTACAGTAAAGCTATGGCGCAACTCAAACAAGAAACAGCATTTCATTACAATGAGATATTTCGTCAGAGTGTTTTAAATTTGCGAGGGAAATCAAATAATCCCTGCCACTTGATCGGTGAAGCTTACGATGAATCGAAAATGCTAGCAATACATCAGCAAGCCGAGGATCGAGCTGCAATAGTTCGTCTGTATCTGAACAAACTTATTTTATGCTATCTGTTTGGTGACTATGCACAAGCTTTGGAAAATTCAGATACAGGCAAAGAGTATTTAGACGGAGCAACAGCAACGATAGCTATTGTGCAATTTTGTTTTTACGATTCTCTAGTTAGACTTGCCAAGTATGCTGATGCCAACAATTTTGAACAAACCTTCATCCTTGAAAAGGTTACTATGAATCAAGCAAAAATGAAAAATTGGGCAGATCATGCTCCGATGAATTATTTGCAAAAATTCTATCTAGTAGAAGCAGAACAATATCGGGTTCGAGGTTGCTATGTAGAAGCAATGGATTATTATGATCGGGCGATTGCAACAGCAGAAAAGAATGAATATATCAATGAAGAAGCTCTTGCCAACGAACTAGCAGCGAAATTCTATCTCAACTGGGGCAAAATTAAAATTGCTAAAGTCTATCTGAGCGAGGCACACTATCTTTATTCTCTCTGGGGCGCAACAGCAAAAGTTCAGGATTTGGAAGCTAAGTATCCTGAGTTATTAGTAAAATCCTCATCTGCTACTTCTATAACCAAGGGAATTACGACAACAACTACAGATACTCATTCGGCGGAAGTCTTAGATTTAGCGACAATTATGAAGGCATCTCAAGCTATTTCTAGCGAGATAGTTTTAACTAAATTGCTGACAACTTTAATGAAAATTCTGATTGAGAATGCTGGAGCTGAGTTTGGCTATCTCATTTTAGAAACAGAAGGAAAACTCTTGATCGAAGCTTCTGGTTCAGTGGAAGAAGATAATATTACCGTTTTAAAATCTCTTCCTATTGATAACCTTCTGCCTAAATCAATTATTAACTATGTTGCTCGTACCAGAACAACAGTTCTCCAGAATGATGCTACTCGCCAAGATAATTTTACTAATGATCCTTATCTCGAATCCCATCAAACCAAATCTCTCTTATGTTCGCCACTATTAGATCGGGGTCAACTCAAAGGCATTATTTATCTGGAAAATAACCTCACCCCAGGAGCTTTTACAGAAGAGAGATTAAAAGTACTACAACTCCTATCCAGTCAAGCTGCGATCGCAATTACTAATGCTAAACTCTACACCGAATTAGAAGAAAATCAAAGCCGACTGGCTCAATTTTTAGAAGCTATACCTGTAGGAGTATCGGTTCTCGATCCTACTGGTCAAACTTATTATGCCAATCAGATATCTAAGAAATTAACCCAAGAAAGTAATGCTTCTTTGGAAACCAACGCAGAACAATTTTCTGAAGTCTATCAGGTATATCGAGCAGGAACAGAACAACTATACCCAACAGAGCAATTACCCATCGTGCAAGCTCTCTCTGGGGAAACTGTGACCAAAGATGATCTCGAACTTCACTTACCAAATAAAATTATTCCCCTGGAAGTTTCTGCTACACCGATTTTTGATGATGCAGGTAAGATTAAATATGCGATCGCAGCTTTTTCTGATATTACCGAACGCAAACGCTCAGAAGCAGAAAGAATTAAATTTACCCGCGAACTTGAACTAAAAAATATCGCTCTACAACAAGCAAAAGATGAATTAGCAGAGTCGAACCGTACCTTAGAACAAAAAGTTTTAGAACGAACTCAAGAATTATCCCAAACTCTAGAAATTCTCAAAGCCACTCAAGCGGAACTGCTCTTTGAAAATGAGCTACTCAGAACTGCCGAACACCCCTCTGGCTTTGATTATCAAGTAGGAGGAAGCCTACCAATGGATGCACCAACTTATGTAGTGCGAGCAGCAGATCGGCATCTCTACAAGGCTTTGAAGCGTGGGGAATTTTGTTATATTCTCAACCCTAGACAAATGGGTAAATCTAGCCTAATGGTGCGTATGATGCACCATCTTAACCATGAAGGATTTAGTTGCGCAGCAATTGATCTGACTCGTATTGGCAGTGAAAACGTCACACCCGATCAGTGGTACAGGGGGTTGACAGTAGAGCTGTGGCGTAGTTTTGGTTTGATGAAAAAAGTTAATCTAAAAACTTGGTGGCATGAACGAGACTATCTCTCTCCTATTCAGCAGTTAAGTCAATTTATTGAGGAAATTTTGCTGGTTGAGGTGAAACAAGCAGATCAATTGCTCCCCCAAAACTTGGTAATTTTTATTGATGAAATTGATAGTATTTTAGGCTTGAATTTTCCTGTTAATGACTTTTTTGCTCTGATTCGCTCCTGTTATAATCAACGCAGTATTAATCCAGAATATAAACGTTTAACCTTTGCTTTTTTTGGAGTTGCTAGTCCTAGTGATTTAATTAGTGACCATCAAATAACCCCTTTTAACATTGGTCAAGCTATCCAGCTAGAAGGGTTTAAAGAGTATGAAGCTCAACCTTTACTACAAGGATTAAGCGAAAAAGTAAGTAATCCCCAAACAGTACTCAAAGAAGTATTAACTTGGACTAATGGTCAACCTTTTTTAACTCAAAAGCTTTGTCAAATTATCCGCAACGCCTCATCTCCTATTCCAACTAACCAAGAAGCAGAATGGATTGCCAATTTAGTGCAAACTAGGATCATGGAGAATTGGGAATTTCAGGATGAACCAGAGCATTTAAGAACCATCCGAGATCGCATTTTCCAAAGTCCCCAATCCGCTCAACTATTACATCTCTACCGACAAATTTTAGATCACAAAGAGATAGTTGCAATTAATAGTCCAGAGGAAAAAGAATTATTGTTATCAGGGCTAGTTGTTAAGCAACAAGGAATTTTGAGAGTCCACAACCCGATTTACGAATCGATCTTTAATTTGAACCATCTATGATAGTTTATTTTAGGAATTTTACAATACCAGCGATCGCTTATAAATTGAGTTTAATTATCGGTAAACAAAAACTTTCTAATGACGAAAAATCATTTTTAGAGCAATTAAAAGCAACACTATGCCAAAAACCTTTTCCAAAACGACACTGGGTAAAACAACTGCTATTTTAGCTCCTAGCAGCCCTCCTAGAACAAAACCAAAGCAAATCAAAGCTGCTACTTGAAAGTTGACATATCCCTGTTGATAGTATGTCCAAGCTGCCAAA
Organism: Xenococcaceae cyanobacterium MO_167.B52; assembly: GCA_030065315.1. GTDB lineage: Bacteria > Cyanobacteriota > Cyanobacteriia > Cyanobacteriales > Xenococcaceae > JASJCP01. The sequence goes on from JASJDB010000204.1 coordinate 8,355, forward strand.
ATTCCGATCGGTGGCACTAATAAACCCAAGGTTGTGCCTTGAGCTTCTTGTTGGGAAAAGCCAAACAAAAAGATTAAGGAAGGAACAATAATCACTCCGCCCCCAATTCCAATCAGTCCGCTTAACACTCCAGCTAATAATCCTAAAAGGATATAGAATAGTAGGCTCATTGACAATAAGATAATATGGTTAACTATCCTCATTTATTATATTTTCTGAGAATTTCTTGAGCATAATCGTAATTTATCATTTTCGTCAAAAGAAGACCCCCAGCTACGCTGGTGGGATGAATTTTGAACAGAGGTTTTTGGGATACATTTTCGACACATAATCTTTACACACCAAAGGTTTCAGTCGTTGTATAATTGGTCGCAGAGGCCAAGGTATTTAACCTCTTTAAAAACCTAGTAGTCTAACGACTAACGCACCTTGGAAAACTGAATATCTAGGGTTCTGTACGGGAAAGGTCGTACAGGTAAAATATTCAACCAACAAGTACAGAGAAACACAATATTCGTATTCTCAGGTAAGGGAGGGCATCCCTAAACCAAGTCTGTAAAGGCTTAAACGCTTGGGGAGAG
>JASJDB010000205.1 GCA_030065315.1 Xenococcaceae cyanobacterium MO_167.B52
AGATCGAGTTTCCCCAGAATCGTTTCAATCTTTTACTTTTACTTGGAAAGTAGCTATGAGAGCAGTTAGTCATCGAGAAACTCTTTTGAGAGATTAATTTAGCAGGGGGTGGTTGACGAACTTTTTCGCTCAAGGATTTATTCGGACTGGCGTTCTAAGATTTAATTAATCTTGGAAAAAGGGAACTATCGAAATCAATGTTGTAGAGAATAATATTGACCCACCCTGCTTAAAGTCGTTGCTTCAAAAAAAGTTTACTCATAAGTTCCTCAAATTATTGCTTTATATATAAAAGTAAGAGTTGTACTCAAGTATCTAAAATGATTTAGCCAAAATGGGAGAAGGGCTTGAGACAGTCTTAATTAAGACTAGAGGAAATCAAGATGTTTAACAAAATTTTGATAGGCATAGATAATTCAAAAAGAAGTAGGAAAGTTTTTGAAGCAGGGATGTCTTTGGCAAAAACAACAGGAGCGAGCTTGATGTTGCTGCAAGTTTTATCCTCTCAAGAAAAGAATTATCCCAGTCCTTTTAGGTACTATGGTCAAGAATCAGAAACCATAGACCAAGCCAAGGTTAACGTTTATCAACAATACTGGCAGAAATTACAAGCAGAAGGATTAGAATCATTAAAGTCGCTGACGCAAGAAGCAACGAAAGCAGGAATCAAGACGGAATTTAGGCAAAGTTTTGGTTATCCAGGGCGTAAGATTTGCGAATTAGCGCAAAAATGGGCAGTGGAGGTAATTCTGGTAGGTAGTAGAGGTGTAACTGGACTAAAAGAAATGTTTTTGGGCAGTACAAGTAATTATGTAACTCACCATGCTCCTTGCTCGGTTTTAATTGTGCGTGAAAATGTCGATGATTAAAGTCATCATTTTCGGGCTAACTCTGATGGTGATTATCGCTTTGATTTGGTTAATGCCTGCTCTGATCAAACTGCGTCGTCAAGCAATTAAAAACCGACCTTTTCCCTTACATTCGGAAGCTATTGTTAAGCAGAATCTGATCTACTATAAACATTTTCCACAAACTTTAAGAACAAGACTTCAGGGTCACATCAATGTCATTCTCGCAGAAAAACAGTTTATTGGATGTGGCGGATTAGAAATCACCGAAGAAATTAAGGTTACTATTGCTGCTGTTTCCGCTCTGCTATTGTTGAATGAAAGAGGAGAATATTACCCAAAGCTTCATTCGATTTTAGTTTACCCCAGTGCTTATTTGGTCAAACAGGTTCAGGCTGTGAGTAACTACGTTGTCCAAGAAAGCAAAGTGGTAAGATTGGGAGAGTCTTGGAGTAAAGATCAAATTGTACTATCGTGGTCGCAGATTAAATACGATATCGAGAATTGGCAGGATGGACACAATGTAATTCTCCACGAATTTGCCCATCAGCTAGACAGTGAAAATGGAAGTTTTAATGGGGTACCGATTCTAGAACATAAGTCAGATTATGCCAGTTGGGCTAAAGTATTTACAAGAGAATATCAGCAATTAATTAAAAATGTGGGACGAGGTGCTAAAACAGTTATGAATGAGTATGGCACAACTAATCCTGCTGAATTCTTTGCTGTTGCTACAGAGACTTTTTTTGAAAAACCGAAACAAATGGCTCAACACCACTCGGCTCTTTACAATCAACTAACACGCTACTACAAGTTAGAGCCACGGGAGTGGATTTAGATTAGTCTTCAATGCAGGTTAAGAGATGGCTTATCTAGAACATGGTTGGAAAATTGGTATTGGCTATGAAGATAGCATGAAGGCTAGAGCTTCAGGAAAATTTCTTGGACTAGAAGCAGAGGGACAAACAACGTATACTTTTAGCATCTCAGGAGAAGCTTTTGGAAATTACTCTTCCAGTCGTATGGATTACCAGTACATAGTTTTTCTACCTTATTATCTGATTTAAACCGCATCTAGTTTGAAACCAGTAGTTTTAGCTATCTATTCCAGGGAACAGGGAACAGGGAATAGGGAATAGGGAATAGGGAATAGGGAATAGTGATTAAAAATAAAACTATGGTTTTCTAATCTAAAAACTCTGTGGTTGTCATACAGCATAGGTTTTGCTGTTTTGTCAATCAGAAAGTTCCGTTTAAAGTGTTGTATCTAAACAGGATTTGGTATCACCCAGTTCTTTATTGATTTTTTGAGGTAGTTCCCGCTCCATCGAGTCCATGCTCTTTCTTCCATTCCTCGATCACTTGGGTTAAACTTTCTGAGGAAGCACCCGTAATCATATAAGCTTTAAACTTTTCTCCTTCACTTAGATAAGAAGCATAGGAGGGCTGTAGATATGCTCGATAATCAGGGTTATTGGCAATATAAACTTCAAAAAAAGCCAGTGTCATAGCTGTTTCATATTCAGATATCAGTTGAGGGCTGGGAAGGTCAAGAGCGGGAACCATTTTGAGTAGTTTCGATGCCCCCCCATCAAGTTTGGACAAGTCAATATGAGTCTTACCTTGCTCTAGCACTAGGTAACGCTCTGGGGTATCAAGCCAAGGGAAAGAACGAGTCTGCTCGAAAAGAAAGGGAGTAGCCGGATCGTAACTTCCTGCTCCCATACCAACAGGAATTTGGATTTGACTCATGCCCCGTTCTCCGAAAATACTGGCATTAACGGCATTGGAAGCGATAACTGCCTGAATGCGCTCGTCTCGGAAATTATGGTCTTGGCGTTCTAGTTTCAAGGCTCGACATTCGAGTAGTAAGGCAGTATTCAGTTGTTGCAATTCAAAGGCACAGTCCCGTTCCAATTGCTCAAAATTGGGAGTAGGGCTAGCACCAGCCAAGGCAAGTGCTGTGTAGCCCCCGAATGAATGTCCGTAAATCCCCACCTGCTCCAAATTGAGCCTGGACCCAAACTCGGTTGAGTTGCGTCTCTCCAGCTCATCAAGAGTAAAGCTAATATCCAGGGGACGATCAATAAAGGCATTTACACTAAAAATATCTCGATGATAGCCTGTTCGGAAACCTTGAGCGTATTGGGCATCACTGCCGGGATGCTGGGGGAGGACTACTACAAAGCCATAGGAAGCTAGATGCTTGGCCTTCTCGGCAAATTCTTCTGGTCTAGAACCAAGACCGTGGGAGATAATCACCACTGGGGTTTGACCAGGTCGCCACTGCTCTGGTTGATAGATATTAACATAAAAGGTACGCTCGCGACTCTTATCAGTGAGATTCCAAGTCTGCTTCTTGATGCCGAAATTTCCCGAACGCCGCAGATCTGGCAGTTGAGCAAAATTCACAAAAGTTTCCTCAGCTATTTCCTGCTCTGATAGTTTGGCGATTTCAGCGATAAAATACTTGGTTCCCTGAACAACCAGCTTAATTTCTTTAGCTAGTATCAGGGCTTTTCTGACATCTAGCTGTATGTTAGTTCCCAATCGGCGCAGAAAGTTGAGTAAGGTCAATCCTTCCTCATCAAAAGCACTCAAAATCATTGCTCCCCGAAGAGCATAGAATCCATTCCTACCCCCTGGAAGATTGAGATATTCACCAAAAAAGTTGAGTAGGCGCTCTCCTTCATCAGTTTTGAGCAGACGAGATAGCAAAATTGGATCGACTTCAATCCGTTTGGTAAGGACTTCTCGAAGTAGTTTTTTATCTTTCTCATCTGCCTTGGCTAGCTTTAGATAAAAAGCTAAATCCTGATTGATTATTCCTTCCTCGGCGAAGATTTCTAAGGAACTTATCTCCAGGGACTCAACGAAAGGACTGTAGATAAAGGAAATCTTTTCTGCTGCTTCAAGAGGTATCGTGATTGCAACTGTGGCACTTGCTCCTAAAGCGAGGGAGACCAGACAACGACGTAAAAATAATTGTATTCTAGGAGCGGGCATAATCGTGTAAGACCTGAGTAGGGTTAACTGAAAGGGCAATACTTAGCTCAATAATCCCAATGTCTAGAGTTATTTTCTTCGGCTATACATAAATATTTATAGTTAAATTGTTTTGATTCCAATTCTCAATTTTTTCAACAATCTGCTCTTGTAAAATATCTCTTATTTTAGATTGTTGGTATTTATCTAAATAGTCATCTATTTAAAATGATTTTAACGATTTTATTTCTATTTTTAAACTGTCTAAGTTCATGGATATACTAAATAATTACCAGAGTTGTAGCCTTAGTTTATGGCTATATTCATCATTACTTCCTATTAAAAGCAAATTTTTGATCTTAAATTAACTTTTAAAAAATTTTGCTAGTAAACGTGAGTTCGACAAAGCTAAAAAAAACCAGTCTTTCGAGTTTTGATAGTGGTTCTATCTCCTTAACCACCTGATTTTTTCAACGAAAAAATCATAACTCTAAATTCTTAATTCCAAATTCCGAACTCACGTTGGTAAAGCTTTGATTTTCACAACTTAGTTAATCACAACAAAGTAAAAAAGAAGCTAACAAGATTACATAAATACTATTAAAACTTTGCAGTAAATTGTAGATTATTCTTTAACACTAGACTTACTAGCAATAATTGCTAACATAAACCACCACAAAGTATTGATAGGAGGACGATACCAAACCGTATCTACCATGCCATGAGTCATTAATCCTACCATAGCAGCGATCGCGCCAATCACCCATAACCCTTCAATTCCCCTTGATTTTCGTAAGCGATTTACCTGGTTAATGCCATAATTAAGAGTTACAACAATCAGCCACACAAAACAAGTAAATCCGATATAGCCCAACTCGACAATATGTTCTAAAAATACGGAATAGGCACTTAAAGCTGGATAGAGAGGATCCATATAGCGGGGATAAATAGCATTAAAAGCCTCGTTACCAGGACCAATTCCTGTTAAGGGATAGTCAGCAATAATCTTAAACACAGCTTCCCAGACATTAATCCGAAAATTATTACTACTATCTTCTCTTCCTGCAAAAATACTCAAGAAGCGCAATCTAATAGACTCTACTCCTAGGATTGCTACCAAACAAATCCCACCCATAAAGCCAAAAACCAAGGGTAAGAGCCAAATTTGCCAAAAACGGGGTAAATACTCCCGCCACCAGAAATAGAGCAAGACAAATAGCACAAAAATCAATGCAGATACAGCTAGCCAAGCACCACGACTGTCAGTAAAAAAAAGACAAGCAGTGTTCATGCCCAGCATAGTAATAGCAAGACCTTTTTGGAGCCAACTGCGCCAAACCAAGACTGCTATTAAACTTAATGCGATCGCACTTAATAAATATCCACCCAATAAATTGGGATTTCCCAGATAACTATAAACCCTAGTATCCCCTGCTAAAACTGATTCAGGATCATTCCAAGTAGCTAACTGTTCCACACCTAAATACTGTTGTCGGACTCCGTAACTACTGACCATTAGAGCTACCAGTAAAAAGCTAGTAATTACCCAATTGCAGATTTTAGGCGAGCGCAAAACCCTAGAACCCAAAGTGAATAAGCCTAAATACAAAGTAAACTTAATCCAACCCGATATAGCTTCGGTTTTAACTGGAGATAGAGCAGTGGCAATTGTAGCGATCAACCAGTAAATCAAAACCAATAAATGAATTGGGGTCAAACCAAAAGGTTCATTTTCTGATACGGAAATAATAATCCAATAGCCCATCACTGACATCAGCAGTACTCCTATTAGGCTTGTAGAGACAAAAGGAGCAAGCATTAAAACCAAGCTTAATAAAGCAGCACCAATAGCTTCTGACCACTGAAGTAACCAACTTCCTTCCCGCCAAACTGTAAACCATTTAACCTTGCGATAGAGATAGCTGCTATCAAATATGCGCTCGCAATTTAACTGAGCTAGAACCAGATATTTCCAGAAGTAGGTCATGATGTTAGGGGAAATTTGTCAATCGTCAGAGTACTGACGAAGCCTAATTTTATCTCAAATTCGACTATCAAGACCCATTTTTATTTAAAAGGGTAGAATGACCTACAATTTCTCTGACTACTGCTTTGACTAGACTTTAAAGTATTGCATCTAAACAGGATTTAGGATTACTATTCTCAATCCATCATGGCAAAATTGACAAACTATTACTCTACCCCCTCTGATTCTCCCAGTTTAGGCAATTGTAAAATATAGCGATAACCAGATTCAGAAGAGCCTTGAACAATAACTGTTCCCCGATGTCTTTCGGTTAGATGACAACAGAATAACAGTCCTAGAATATCCCGAGAAACTCTTTCTGTGGGTTTTCTATCAGAATTGCTTTTTCCTTCTTCGTCAATTACTTCCATCAAAGCGGAGGAAGTTAAAACTCGATTACCAAGTAAAACATCATTAGAACCAAAACTCATAGCATCTCCCCCTTGAGATTCCGCAATCTCTAAAGCCCTAGTGACCGATTGGGAGTACAGTTCTACTTGGGGTAAACCATCCCCTAACCAAGGATGATAGAGCCAGACTGCAATATTTAAAGCTTTCTGACGACGAGAAACATGAACTCTTACATCTCCTCCAGATTCAGACATTTCTAGGATGCTAATAATCAGATAATAAAGAGCTTGTTTGATTTTATCTTTATCTAGTTCCCAAATACGATTTCCAGGCTCTACAGAAAGACGCAGACTTTGTTGATGCTGTTTAGCTGTGTCCACCAAACTATTAATTACTTGTTGACAAAGCATCTCCGTATCCACAGAAGATGTTTTAATCTCTGTCTCTTGTTCGCCCAAAACTCCTAAATTAACAATTTCGTCAACTAGAGAAATTAAATTTTGACCACTATTATGAATAATTTCTAAATATTCTCTCTGCTTAGTTGTTAAAGGACCATAAACTTCTCTTCTCAAAACACTAGCCATTCCAATTACAGAAGTTAGAGGCGTTCTCAATTCTTGGGTTAGCTGCGCCAGAAGTTTGACCTTAATCAGATTTGTGGAATTTTCTCGACTGGAAATTTCCCTTTCAGATTTACTGGGTTGGTTGCCACCATTTGACCATTCAGGGAACTGATAACCGTGATGGGGAACAGTGATAATCGAGTTGGCTCCTGGTTGATTTTGATGTTTGAGAGCATAATCTCGCTCAAATTCTCTCAGACACCAGCGAGCCGTGAGAGCCAAAAAATCAACATCTTTCGAGCTAAACTGTCGTGATTCTAAATCCATTACCTCTAGGGTTCCGATACAAAAACCTTCGGAGCTAATTAGGGGAACCCCAAGATAAGACCTAATACCATAGTGTTGAGTAAGGCTACTATTGGTAAATGCCCGATTAGAAAAAGTGTTTTCAATTGCCAAAGGCTGTTCGCTATCTATGACATAAACACTGAAAGACTCTTTTAAAGGTATTCTGCGGTGAGATGCTAGTTGATTCATCAAGCCGATTGAAGATAAACCAAAAGCAGATTTAAACCATAATTCTCGTTCTACTGCTAGACCAAGAATACAAATGGGTGCTTCAAGAAAACTGGAAGCTGTTTGAGTTGCTTCTTCAAAGACAGGGATGCTTTCTGATGCCAATAAACCCAGACCGCCAAGAGTTTTTAGTCTTTTTTCTTCCTTGGCAGAGGGAGTTAAATTATCTAAACGGCAAAAGAGTCTGTTTCGTGGTTTGTTCATATTGGGGACTCTGATCCCTAAATCTACTGCTTGCACTTTTATCACTAAATCTTAATCGAGGTTATTTTAATTTGCCTTTGGAAGCATATTTTTCTATTGTGGATTCTCTGTTGGAATTAATATACAAAGATATTCGAGAAATGGTGACAAGAGAAAAAACTACAAAACGCCTCCCGAAGCTCGTTATTTCTAAAGTTCCCGAAAAAGCATCTGAACGAACATTTTAAGCATAGATTCTTAACTTTGTGTGAAATAAAGATAAATAATTTCTTTAGTTTTGCAATTTTCAACTATATATTATTTAACTAGGTATCAGTAATTTCCCTCTAGATAGGGTATCTAGTTCTGTGAATTCTCCCAATTCTATCCCTAATTATTAAATATTGGCTCAATAATACCCTGGGAAAACTCATAAGCCCGAAAAATTATTTTATTGGATTTGGATCATGAACCTCTCAAAAATTAACTCACAAAACTTTTTTGAGTTTGAAACAGATTTTGTCGAGTCTCTAAATTGTATTCCTATGGCAGTGAGAATGAAATTAGATACTTGTGGAGTTAAACTCAAATTAAGCCATTGGCATCAATTCAATCAACAGGAACGAATCGATTTAGTCAATATGCCTTGTCTTACTACATCAGAAGCTGGAACTTATAAAGAATTTCTGCAAAATTTGGTTCAAGCTAAAACAGGTAGTTTTGCTGGAGAATTAACTGTTCCACCCCATCCTCCTTGGTTAGATGCAGCTAAGATTCCCGATCGCGTACAAGAAAAAGCTAAAGTATTTGATGTTACTATTTCCTCAGAACAATGGTCTGCTCTCACCCCCTTACAAAGGTTTGCTCTGATTAAGTTAAGTCGTCCCAGTCACGAGAATCGCAATTTTTTACCAGCTCTCAAAGAATTTAATTTGTACAAATAGTTACGTGGTGAGGAAAAACTTAATGTTAGATAATTTTCAAATTTGCGATCGCGATTTAGATGAGGCAACTTTAGCCCGTTATTTGGCAACGGATGCCGTGGCTATAGATACAGAAACGATGGGTTTGGTTCTAGGACGCGATCGCTTGTGTTTAGTACAAATCTGTGATGCTAATAATCATGTAACAGCTATTCGCATTGAAAAAGGGCAAACTACAGCACCTAACTTAAGTAAATTACTGCAAGCAACAGAAGTTACTAAAGTTTTTCATTTTGCTCGCTTTGATGTTGCTCAATTTCTCTTTACTTTTGGTGTAGAAACAACTCCGATTTTTTGCACCAAAATTGCTAGTAAACTAGCCCGTACCTACACCTCTAGTCATGGATTAAAAAGTTTGGTTGGGGAGCTAATGGGGGTAGAGTTGGATAAAGC
>JASJDB010000206.1 GCA_030065315.1 Xenococcaceae cyanobacterium MO_167.B52
AGCTTAATCGTTGTCGATTTGCTATCGCTGCTGCTAAACTTCAATTGCAGTTGCTTTCCTCTGGTGGTGAGGAACAAGTTACTTCTGCTACTTGGAAAAGTAATTCACTTCCTTTTGGTGGAGAAGAAATAGATAGAGTATCTTTTGCCTCTCAGGTGGAGACTAATGAGCTATATCCTGAATCTATAACTGGGATAGGTGAGCAGTTTCCTAAATCAAATACGGGGACAGATGACTTGAGTACTTCTTCTTTTCAAGTAGAAACATTAGATGTAGAAGAAGACCTACAAATTGCAAGAGAACAAATCAAACTATTAGAAATACAACTAAAAGAAAGAGAGGAACAATTACAACAGCAAGAGGAACAACTTAAGCAATCAGAACAATTCTCTGTATTACTTTTAACTAATCGGTTACTAGCACCAGGATTACCACTAAATGGAACTGAGGAAAGTCCTGCAATGCGAGTCTTGGGTTCTCCAAAAACTCTCACTGAGCTAGAAGCTAATTACCGTGAACTCATTAAAAGAGAGCATCCAGACGTATCACGGTTTGCTATTGATGTTGCCATTGAACGGTTTGGCTATTTGCGATCTCGCCAAAGGCGAGGCACTGCGTGATCGCTTTATCGAATAACTAGGGAAAATTGGGATACATTGAAACCAACAGCAGTGATTAGCAAGGAGCAACTGGAAACTCTGATGAATGCACCAGTGCCTTTCGACGTGGAGAGTTTTTGGGTGGCGTAAAAAGTTAATTAATAAAAAAAGGAAATAAATAATGCTAATGTATTACTGAGCTAAAATTTAGGAAATTGGTTTTAAAATATCAATCAAAAATTAATGAGAAATTATCTTCATGTAAGTTGTGATTTACATGAGTATCTCAAAGCAATTGCAGATAGTGCAGAAGAATGTGGTTTGACCTACATTAATAAAGAAGGAAAACTAATCAGAAGTCTCGGTAAAATCATCAAAATCTACTCAGAGAAAGGTCAAGACTGGTGCCAATTAAGCAATGGCTCAATAATTAGGTTCGATAGAATTGAAACAATCGAGCATAGACTTAAATACAACAATACAGACAAACATGACCCAATGCTGAATTAACAAGCAAGAAAAGTGATTAGTGGGAGCCAATAAGTAATATATTTGTAACTAAAGTTTTTTGACATTGACAGCACAAGGACCTTTACGACCTTCCCCGATCTCATACTCAACGCTATCCCCTTCGTTAAGAATTACACCATTAGTTTCAGAATGATGAACAAACAAATCACTGCCTCCATTATCAGGTTTGATGAAACCAAACCCTTTTTCGGGATTAAACCATTTAACCGATCCTTGAAGCATTTCTTGAATCTCCATCATGTTTTTTTAAGCCAGCAGACAACTCATTATCATTCAATTTCATGATTTAAGCTCATAATTTAATCAACTGTCTCTAAAATTTCTTTTTCAGCGGAAAAATTCTGTGCCAGCAATCTACAGACTTCTTCATCAGTTGTGGGAGAAAAGTCCTCATACCAAAGACTAACGGCTCTCAGAGGCTTGGGCGCAATCAGACAAACAACTTCATCAACTTCTTCTTTTAACTCCTCATAGATATCTGGTGGTGCTACTGGAACTGCCACGACAATTTCCTTCGGCTGCTGTTGCTTAATGATAGATATCGCAGCTTTCATACTCCAACCCGTAGCAATTCCATCATAAACTAAGATGATAATGCGATCGCTCAAATCAGGTAGAGGACGAGAACCACGATAAACTTTCTCCCGTCTCTCTAATTCCTGCCATTCTCTGACAATAATTTGCTTGAGTGTCTTTTCGTCTATTTTTAACTCTTCAACTAGATCTTGATCCAGAAGCATAATCCCTCCCGTCCCAATTGCAACTATAGCAAACTCTTTATGTCCTGGTTCGCCTAACTTTCGGACAACACAGATATCCAAAGGAGCATGAAGAACTTTGGCAACTTCATAACCTAATAGAAAGTTATAAACTCTCTAAAAGACGAAAGAAACAAAAAACTCTAATTAACTACATTTTATCAAATATTTAGCTCTGATTTTTGGCTCTACCGAACCTGTCATGTAAAACTGTTAGAAACTAGCTTTTAAAAGTCTTGCACAGCAAGACTTTGAGTTCTTGATAGTTTGATTTTATAAATTTTTTCCTACATCCTTTTACAGGTAAGGCTTTGACGCAAATTCAACACAGTAAGTTCGGTAGAGCCATAATTTTTTACGTTAAGATCGAGCAGACTTCTTCTGACACACAATTATAAAACACTGATATAACTAGCACAGGATTTAACTACTGTGTAAAATGTATGATTAGTAAACCTATTTTTAAACAAGAAAATTATTTCCAAACTGTTTTATTAATTACGGCTTGGATACTGGGGAATACTTGGACATTTTGGTGGTTTTTCAAATCATTAAGAGATGCTTCACTTTTAAACATAATTATCTTGGGAATTGCAGTAATTGCCCTATCTGTACAATTATTTAGCAAAGGATTACTGAAAATTGAATCAGCAATGCCTCGATATAGGTTGTATCCTCTTCTGTTAATGCTTGGCGGAGAAATAGGTGCAATACTATTAAAATGGTGTATCAGTATTCCACAATTAATACTACTTTGTTTTATCTTAGGTAGTTATGGTTTATTGGGCTTGTTTATTTCATATCATACTTGGCACAAGGGTTTAACAGTTGCAGTTATAGCAGCTTGTCTAATTCCTTTTTCTATTGCTTTTAATAGTGGCTTAGGTTTTCCTGTTAGGGTGCTTACTGCCCATACTGTAGCTCAGACTTTATCTTATTTCCATCTTAGTGCAGTTTCTTCCCACGATATTATTGTGATGGAAAATGGTATCGCCCAGATAGACTTACCCTGTAGCGGAATGAAAAGTCTCTGGACTGGTACAGTGTTTTTATTGGGAGTAACTTGGTTAGAAAAACGTCAATTAGGATTCCGTTGGTTGTTAGTTGCGCTGGCTAACATTACATTTTTAGTAATGGTAAATGTTATTAGAGTTTTTAGCTTAGTAGTTCTGATAGAAGTTTTACAACAAAAACAAATTGCTGAAGTTTTACATTTGCCTTTGGGCATTATTGGCTTTATTGTAGCTAGTGGTTTAACTTGGCTTTTGTTACAAAAGGTTCCTCGATATAATCAAAAATCTTCGGTTATTCAAGAAACAGAATATAAACAAATAAAATTAAGTTCTAATTGGTTATTGGGGATTGTAGTTATATTGTCATTGGTTGGGCAGTTGAATTTTAATCAAGCCAAAATAGCTGAGATTAAATCAATTGTTTTGCCACAAGAGATTGCCACTAATACTTTACCGCTGACTGCAACAGAAGCTAGTTTTTTTAACAAGCAAAATACTTCTTTTGTTGAGAAATTACGTTTTGACTCTAATAGTCTTTCTGGCTCGATGTTGATCGTAAAAACTGATACTTGGCAAGCTCACCATCCACCAGAATTATGCTTGATGGGAAGTGGTTTGAAGATAGATAAGATGAATTCTAAGTTAATTAATGATTCTATTAATGCTAGGTGGTTATCATTACAAGATGGAAAATTATCGGCTACTTATTGGTTTCAATCTTATGATGTAACGACGGATGATTTTATCTCTCGCATTTGGGAACATATTAGCCATCGTAATAAGACTTGGGTATTAGTTTCGGTGCTTTTTGATGATTGGGAGAATCCTGATAGTGGAGAAGTAAAGGATTTTACTAATACTATTTATGAAACTATTAATCAAAGTTTAAATATTTGAGTTGAGTTTGGTTTTGATTTGATTGTTATTTGTTGGATTCATGGGTTGATTTTTTGATTAACCACGGAGAGCGCGGAGGTGTTTTTTGCTTGGTGTTGTTGAGTTGATGGTTATGGTTGAGGTTTCAGTTTGATTGTTAATTGTGGAATTCATGGGTTGATTTTTTGATTAACCGCAGCCCTAAAGGATATATGCGTAGCGGTATCCCCTTGCGGGACACCTGCGGATAAGGGCGCAGAGGTGTTTTTTGGTTAATGGTTATGTTTGTCCTAAAGGATACCGCTTCGCATAAGGTTTCGGTTTGATTGTTATTTGTGGGATTTATGGGTTGATTTTTTGATTAATCGTAGGGAATCCTTGAGGTCTGTTCCCTGTTCCCTACTTCTCTACTAAGTCTCTTATTACTTTTGAAAATTGCTATTAATAGTTATTTAATTACTTAAAATGAATAAATTTAAAATATTTCGTAAAATATTCTTCCACAGTACATTTTGGGGCTGGAATTTAATCTTTTTGGCTGTGGTGTATGTTGGTCTTTTACCGTATGTTGGTATTCCTTTAATTACTGCTACTTTTGATGGAGATGTTCCTTTAGATTTCTTTGTTACTTTTTTAACGTTAATTGCTGTACCAACATTTTGTACTTTTATCGGCGGGAAATATTTATTAACTAAACCGAAGGAGTTAATCCGATTTTTTTACGGTGTGGAAGCACCGTTATTTGCTTGGTGTTTAGTAAGATTATTTTTAATTCGGGAGTTAACTTTAGCTACTATTTTAGTTTTAGCTACTTTACTGATATGTATTATCGCATTTGCTGTAGAAATTCTGGAAAATTATACTGAGAAGCCGAAAATTTTTATTTGGGTACAAATGATTGCCCACACTCTTTTGTTATTTATGGGAGTGTATTTGGGAGCAGTGTTATTATTTTATGCTGTTCCTGTTGCGGTTAGTATAGTTATTGGTATTAGTCATTTTATTTATTGGGTTTTCTCTTTTGAATGGGTAGAAGGACTTTGGGAAATTGTTACTAATCCGAGCTATTTCTTCATCGGTTCAATTTGGGGCGTTTTATTCCTGACACTATTTGGCTTCAGTGCTAATCTTTTTGTGGGAATGCCTTTTGTTATCACTAGTTTATATGTAAATTCGGGACTGAAGGTTTTACGAAATTTTGCTAAACAATATGGCAAAGCAATTACCATTGGTAGTGGAGTGGCTATTATTAGTTTGTGGTTGATTCTTTTAGCTTCATTTAATCAACAGCCACAGGTTGCAGCTTTTAATTTGTTGGAGAAAAGTCCTCAAAATAGACAAGAACTTTTAGCGTCATCGGAGATACTTCGTAAGGGCTTAGTCAATGCTAATTTATATCCCTATCGTTATCTGAGTACTAAGGAAGATAATAATCATATTTATTCTATGTACAGAAATATGGAGTTTCCGAAATCAGTTGCTTTATTTTTACAACATAGATATAACCAACTGCTTTCTCCTTTTCTCTACAATGGCTCTAATAAGGATGTGGAAAAATCTGCCAAGCTTTATGCGGAATTTTTCGATACTCCTCTACAAAAGGGGGAAAAGAAATCGGTTCGTCATGCTATACAATCTACTTCTATTGTGGATCAAGCTAAAGCAGGATTATTAAATATAGATCAGAAAAAAGTTTGGTTAGAAAAACAAGAAGTTACTCTCAATCCTCATGGTGATTGGGCAGATGTGGAAATTCATGAGGTGTACAATAATCAAACTACTGATGTGGAAGAAATACTCTACTATTTTTCTCTTCCAGAAAGTAGCGCGATTACTGGACTATGGTTGGGTGATACTGATGATTTGGATAAACGCTTTCCTTTTCAAGTCTCCCCCAGAGGTGCAGCCCAAGAGGTGTATAATTCCCAAGTGCAGCGTAGTCGCCCTATTGACCCTGCTTTACTGGAACAAGTGGGACCTGGACAATATCGTTTAAGAGCTTTTCCTGTTCCTCCTCGTCTCTCTTCTAGAGATATTAGAGCGGGTAGAGGTCAAAGGAAGATGCACCTTTGGTTAACTTATCAGATAATGAAACAAGACCAAGGTTGGGCTTTACCGAAGTTAGCGGAAAAACGAAATATCTTTTGGACAAGTCATACTAAACGAGTTCGTAATGGTAAGACTGAAAGGTTTTTTGGTAATGTTTGGCTAGAAGATTTTTGGCATGATGTTCCAGACGGAAACAGGAAATTCCATCAGATTAATTTGCAAGATGGCTATACTGTTGCAGTTGAACCATTAAATAATCAAGACTATTCTTTACCGAAAAATAAAAAGTATGCTTTGATTCTGGATACTTCCTACAGCATGACAAGTCATAAGAAAGAAGTTGCAAAAACTTTTAACTGGTGGAAGGAAAATCTATCGAACAATAATTTAGATATATTCATCACTGATGTTGAAGCTGATAAAGCTAAACTTCTGGATAATATAGAGGGTTTTGATAGCAATCAAATCACTTTTTACGGCTCAACAAATAATAAAGAGATGTTGCAGCAGTTCCAAACTTTGAGCAATGGTAGTGATTATGATGCTGTTTTGGTTGTCACTGATGAGGGTAGTTACGAACTATCTGATGATAAGCAAGATATTCCCGAAATCAACTCTCCTTTATGGATGATACATCTAGGGGAGAAACTTCCTAGAGCTTATGATGATGCTACTTTACAAGCAATCCAAAATAGTAATGGGGGTGTAGCAAATAATCTCTCTTCAGTGATGAAGCGTTTGGCTACAGAAGAAGCTAATAACTCATCAGTAGTAGATGGTTATAGTTGGGTTGCGGAAAAATCCGATGCTAAAGTTGCTACTAAAAACACTATTGAAGCGGTTGCTGCTCGTCAATTGGTTTATAACTTGAGTAAACAAGGTAATAATCAGCTATCTCTAGAAGAATTAGATGCTATTCATCAAGTTGCTAAAAACCACGACATCGTTACTCCTTATTCCTCAATGATAGTTTTAGTTAACGACGAACAAAGAGAACTATTAAAGAAAGCCGAAGCTAGAGCTGACCGCTTTGATAGGGAAGTAGAAACAGGAGTAGAACAGCTGGATAAACCTTTTAATCCTTTTGAAGTTTCCGCTGTTCCTGAGCCTAGTTTGTGGTTATTATTAAGTATAATTGCGACCGCATTTTACCTGATTTTTCAGAGACAAAAAGCGGTTAAACTTCTCTCTTTTGAGGAAGGGGAAGAAACCTAGAGCAAGGAAAACTAAGCTATTAGGTTCTGGTGCTGGAGAGAAATGTTAAATGTTAAATGTTAAATGTTAAATGTTAAATGTTTTTACCGCATTTTTGATTAGCAGGAACAGCCTCCATCATCTTCTTAGGATGAGGAAGATTAAGACTATTCATAAATTGAATAAAACTAGGTCGATCTTTTTTAAATCTAGGATTCCATTGTTTTTCTTCACCAATAGTAGAGACGGTATGACCTTTATAATCGTGTGCGGGATAAACTAAAGTTTTATCTGGTAAAGTAAAAAGTTTTTGAGTAACAGAATCATAAAGTGTGCCAGGATTACCACTTTGAAAATCCGTTCTGCCACAACCACGAATAAATAAAGCATCCCCTGTTAAAACTAAACTATCATTTACTAAATAAGACATATGACTATCAGTATGTCCATTAGTTTCTATCGCTTTAATAGTTATTTTTCCTAGATTAATTATTTCCCCATCTTTAATAAAAATATCTGCACATTCAATATCAGCATTATTAGGAACAATTCCTTGACAACCAGTTATTTCTCTTAATTTCCCTGTTGCTGTAATATGGTCAGCATGAATATGGGTTTCTAAGCAAAATTTCAAGGTTAAGCTTAATTCTTTTAATAATTGAATGTCTCTAGATAATTGTTCTATTACAGGATCGACTAAAATTGCTTCTTGAGTTTCAGGATCATCTATGAGGTAAGTGTAGGTACTAGATTCACGGTCAAATAATTGTCTAAAAATCATGATAAATAATTACTTAACATTTTTAATTAGAGTTAACCAGTGGGGAAAAATCAATTTTCCAATTGAAATAGAGAATAGGCAAGAGCAAGTAGAATAACCCAAATATGTAATTAATTCTATTTATGTTACTATAATTTACTAAAAATAGCTTTTCTGTCTTGTTGGGAACTATTGTGGAGAGGAGTAAATAAATATTCCCAACAAAATAAGGAATATCCATAATTATATTGCTTAACTACTGAAATTTGTTTGGCAATTTCTGATAAAGGTTTTCTTTTGCGAAGATTTCCTGTATAGATTCCTATTCCCACTGGAATATATCTGCTCACAGTTTTTATGCCTGATGAATTAATACTGTTTGCTACTTCTGTTGCTTTTCCTCGATAAATCTGAATAACAATTTCATCTACTAATTTTTCTTGTACCCATTTTATCCAGTCTTGATTATATTTTTCTAGAGAAAAATAGTAAGGATTAGGAGAAACTGAAATAATCAGCTTATCATTTACCTTTCTTACTGCCCTAACTACTTTTTGGGTTAAATTAGTCATGGCTAATTGTTTATTACCAAAGGCTCTGGGAATTGCCCAATGGTCGTCTAATTGTATACCTTCTAAACCAGGATATTTTTTAGCTACTTCTGTTAATAAATTAATCAAATATTGCTCTACTTCAGGATGGCTAGGATTTAACCAAAAATTGTCATTAATTAATTGTCTACCATCACTAGTTGTCAAGAGCCAATCAGGATGTTTTTGAACCAGTGGATCGTATTTACTTAGCATCATTCCATATTCATACCAAGCATAAATTTTTAATCCTTGTCGTTTTCCTTCGTTGATTGCTGAACTTAATGGATCTGTTCCTGGTAACGATATTAAATAATTTCTTTTTCCATATTTACTAGGATAAATAACTATTCCTTTATTATAAACTGATATATAAATGCGATTAAAATTTAGAGTTGATAGTCGATGAAATACATTATCTATTGTTGTTGTATAAATCAAGAAAGAATTTCCTACATGAGTCAACCAAACTCCCTTAATTAAATTATTTGATTCTGGTTTATGGGATGGCGCAATAGTTAATAGGTTTAAGATTATTGCAATTAAAATACCTATTAAACTTAACTTCAATAATCTTTTTATTTTCTTGAAAAACATGATTAATGAATT
>JASJDB010000207.1 GCA_030065315.1 Xenococcaceae cyanobacterium MO_167.B52
AACTTAGTTACTATTAATGATGCTGCGGAAAACCAATGGCTAAAAGATACCTTTGGTACAACAGAGGCTCTCTTTATTGGTTTCTCTGATGCGGAAACCGAAGGAACATGGAAATGGGCTAGTGGTGAAACAATAGACTGGGTTCTTGGTAATCCTAATAATGGGATCTATGCGGATTGGAGTCCTGAGCAACCAGATGATCGTCAAGGAAATCAAGACTACGCTATCTTGAGTCATATCTGGAATTCCAATACGGATAAATGGGATGATGTAACAAATGGCGCACATTTCCGTGGCATTATTGAGATTGATTGGTCTAGTGTCGGGGGTAACGATACCGTTTTTGGGGGTGCTGGTAATGACCAAATTTACGGGAACTCTGGCAATGATTTACTATACGGTGATTATGCAGAAGATAATCCAACTGCAACTCAAACTATTTCTGAAACCCTCAGTTTCCAACAAGGAGTCAATGGTTATGCTGGTACAGTTGATACCCAACTTCATGGCTACTATTGGACTACAAACTATGGCAATGCAACTTCTCTCGGTGTAGATAGTAATGACTATGGCTACCCAGTTCATACTCTGATGAAATTTGACGATATCTTTGGTAGTCAACAAGGTCAAATTGCTTCCGATTCCACTATCGAATCAGCAATTTTAGAACTTAATGTTTCTAACCCTGGTAGCAGCTTTAAGGTTCACGAAATGCTCAAGAATTGGTCAGAAAATAGCACTTGGTACTCTTGGGATAACTATGATAATGGGGTTTCAGCCAATGGAGTAGAAGCAAAAAGTGCAGCAGTTGCTACCACTGGCTGGGTGAGCAACGGCATTCTCCGCATCGATGTTACCGAAAGCTTACAAGCTTGGCAAGCAAACCCTAGTAGCAATCAAGGTTGGGCTTTCTTACCTACTGGCTCTGATGGAGTTGATTTTAGCTCTTCTGAAGGTGGTAATGCTCCTCGCTTAGTAGTTGATGTCACTCAACAAACATCTGTATCTGATTCTACTGTTGGAGAAGGAGATGACAAAATCACAGGTAATGGTGGTAATGATACGATCTATGGTGGTGCTGGTGATGATATTCTCGAAGGTACAGATGAAATAGTTGCTGGCTACTATGAAAATGATGTTTTAGTCGGTGGTGCTGGAGCAGATAAGTTTATCTTGGGTAATCAACAGCAAGCTTATTATGCTACTGGTGGTTATCAAGATTATGCAGTAATTCAAGACTTTGATCCTACCGCAGATACCATACAATTCTATGGCTCTGCTGCTAATTATCAATCCCAACAGCAAGGAAATGATACGTTCGTTTCTCGCAATGGAGATTTAGTAGTAATCCTAGAAAATACTAGCAATCTCAATCTCAGTAGTAGTGCTTTTGAATATGTCAATGGTGTCTGAGAAGAATTGACTCTAGTTTTAGTTTAATCTGGCAGAATTTGAGGCTTGAGAACAACTGCTGATTCAGCCCTGTTATTTTCAAGGCTCAAAGCTGAAAAAATCGTGTGAAATAGGTATTTTTGATAATTTTAGGTTATTTAAATGGAATACTACAAAATATTGTCAATTGTAGCCACTATAGTCTTTCTAACTCCAATTTCTGTCAATGCAGAATCAAAAACCATAGTGAATCAGAATTGGGAAGATGCTTTTTCATCCTCTAATCAAGGTAAACCAGGAGCAACTAAAGGCGGTGCAGCGCGTGGCGGGAAATGTCTGGCGGAACTGAGTAATTCAGAGGTTATTCTGACTCCCATACTTCCTGTTCCCAGTCAAAGATTAACCCTCGCTTCTCATCCTACTTTATTAGCTTATTTTCCTTCAACCTCGGCAGAGCGAGTGTATTTGCGAATCAAAAATCACAATGAAGAATATGACTACGCAACTATCTTACCGATAACAGGTCAAGGAGGAATTATTCGTGTCACCTTGCCTCCAGATGCTCCAGCTTTAGAGAAGGGGCAAAACTACCAGTGGTTTCTGGCTTTAATGTGTCAAGGGGTACTAAAACCTGATAGTCCTACTGTTGAGGGTTCTCTGACTAGAGTTTCCCCCAAGATCACATCGTCAGAACAAATCAAAGCCATGAGTCAGCTAGAACAAGCGCAGATGTATGCTGAAGCAGGTATTTGGTATGAAACAATTTCTATTCTTGCCCAGTTAAGAAAAGAAAAATCAGAGGATTCTAACTTGTTCTCAATTTGGGAGAAAGTTCTAAGCTCTGTAGGATTAGAAAGTCTGGTTCAAGTTGAATTGGTTGATTAAAAATTTAAGATAAATCTGTTGCGACTTTTGCGAGCTTTTTGATTTTCTTTGAGCTTTAATTAAGTAGCTTTACTTAGTTTCAATAAGTGATCTTACTTATTACTTAATTACCCCGATTAATCACTAGGTATATTTATCATTTCAGATGGGCAAAATAGCTATTTTTATTTACCAAAAAATCATTGATTCTTGTGTTTTTTTTACCAAAAACAAGGGAATAAAATCTTAAAATAGGCTTGATACTTGGTGGCATGAATAAGTAATTAAAAAAATGTCAAGATTCTTAAAACATATCCACACATATAGCTCAAAATAAATTATATGAACACACTAAATTCAGGAGTAGATTTTAATTTTACTTTTGCTCCAGAAGTAACTGACGACCAAATATTAGGATTTGAATTGGCTGGAGAGATGTGGTCACAATCTCTAGTCGATACTTACAATAGTAAAAATCTCGAAATCAACATCCATGTTGAAATCAGAGATGACCTATTACCTGACCATATAATTGGTGGCGCATTTCCTACTATTGAAACAGGATTACACTACAAAGACTTTTACTCAGCCATTCAAGATGATGTTACTACAGCAACCGATCAAACCATTGCTGACAGCCTACTAAATCAGAAAAAAATCGAGCTTTTAGTTGGGGAAAACATCATCGATAAGAATTTTAAAATGCACGCTACCAGAGCCAATATGAAAGCTTTGGGTTTAGTAGCAGGAGACAGTGAGCAACTTGATGCTTATATTGTCATTAATCCCTTAAACAATGTAGATGCAGTTAGTTGGGACTATAACTATCTGGGTGATGTTCAAGAGGGAACTTTAGATTTCCTCAGTGTTGCCCAACACGAAATTGGTCATGCTTTAGGCTTTATTAGTGGTATAGACTATCAAGGATGGAATCAAAAGGTTAATGGCAACGAAAACAAAGCCCTGACTCATATGACTTCAATGGACATATTCCGTTATTCCATTGCTAGTGCTGGTGTAGGAATCAACGATCTTAGCGTAGGTAAAGAGGCTTTCTTCTCTATTGATGGTACTGTTAATAATGCTTTAGCTATGTCCACAGGTGCTGACTATCAAGGTAGCCATTGGATAGATCGGACTCAACAAGATGGCTTAGGCATCATGAATCCTACCCTAGGACTAAAAGAACGTTGGTCAATCTCCAATAACGATCTCTTGGCAATGGATGCTATGGGTTGGGATGTAGTCTATCCAGCAGAAACTAATTTACAAGCTTTGTATGATACTGCTCTATCCCAGGTTAAAACAGCTGTGATTGCAGACCGTATTAAGGAAGTGGACGGTATCTTAGATGTCGAAGCCTATAATTGGGCGCGGAGAAGTAGTAGTGTTGGTTTCTGGTGGGCGCGGAGAAGTAGTAGTGTTAGTTTCTGGCAAGTAGGCTATTGGTCAACTTATGAGTCGGCAACTACAACTACGGAAAATAGTGCTGATTTTAACTGGCAAAATAGTGAATATAGTGAAATACTTAGCACAATCAGCAATGTGATTACTAGTTTCTTGGCAAATATTGATTGGGATGACTTTGATTGGGGTGACCTTGATGGGAGTAATCACTCTTCGGGAGATAGTTCTTCCGATGGCGATGATAGTTCTTGGGGTAATCACTCTTGGAGTAATTACTCTTGGGGTGACAACGGTGACAACGATAACGACGATGACGAAGATGACGACGATTAAAGATGATGGATGGTATTGAGCCATTTTAGCGATTGCGAATTTATTTGTGATCGCTTTATATTTCATTTTTTTATAAATACATTCATTCAGTCAATAAAAGATACCCAATCAGGTTGTAAGTTTTTTTGACCAGTAGAGAAATATTTAGCATAGGTAGGTGTCACCAGCACTTCTTTATAAGTTCCCCTGGCTTCACCTACTTTAATGTCATCATCTATTTTGCTTCTATCCACAATATATTTACTTTTGATCAGGTTACTGGTAACTATTTTCTTAATAACTCTCTTAGCTTCATTACCGCTTTTAGCATAAATAATAATCTTAGAATTATCCTTGAGAGTATATACCCCTTGATGTTTCCCTTTCTCATAATCAGGTATCTTCTTAAGCTGGTTAGCAATATTAGCTTGATTAAAATCAAAGTGAGGTATGGACAATGACCATCTACTATCTTGTTTAGGATAGTTACTACTTTTAGGCTTAAATACTACTACTAACTGTGGTCTATTCCCCTCAATTTTCACTTGCCAACTATCAGGTATTACTGGAACAGTGTTACTCTTAACTCCTGATAGATATTGTTGAAAATATTGCATTTTAACTAACATTTGACTAGCAGAATCATTCTTGTAGATAAGTAAACTATTCCTTAAAGCTTCTCTAGTAGTCCTTACTGTCACTGTTTTAAAGTAATTCCTAATAGCTTTGTTGTGACCTATCCTGATGTATTTCTGACTCGTTTTCCAGTCTCTAACTGTCATAATACTTATCCCCTAGCTTCGTCTGTGATAGTTGGTTCAGATAGGTTATCTATCTCTCTATCGAGTTCTGTTTCCTGTTCCTTGAGTAAAGCTTGAGTGTCGGTAATGGTAGTGTTAAATTCCTCTCTACTTTCTCTTAAATCTTGTCCTATCTCTTTAATATCGCGGATACTATCAGCAATGGAGTAAATATCATCCGTTGCGTCTTCTGCTTGTTCTAGTCTTCTCAACCACTTACTAAACTTCCTATGGTCTAAGTCTTCTAGCATCTCATCATAGGCATCAAAGCTTACTACTCCAGAAGCTCTTAAAGCGTTCCCTATCCTACTAATATTTTCCCCTGTGTACTCGTCCAAGTCCATCGCAGTGTCCATCAGGTCAGTAACGTTATCAATGATGTTCATACCCGCTTGATAGATTCGATTCGCTGCCGTTAGCTTGATAGATAATTCAGTGTAGTTTCTCGCTCCCACTAAGTTTTTAACCACTGCTTCTATCTTCTCTTTAAGCCAATCACCAACATCTATGGGGTTGCCACTGGCATCGGTAACATTGCCAATGTCTAGAATGACCGTCAAGACATCTAATATTGTCTCAGCGATATTGGTACTCAACATCATGGCGTTATGAAGTGACAAAGCAAAATTGGCAGCATTGAGAGTCTTGTCTATGGCAGTACTCGCCCAACCCTTGCTAACAATATTATTGGTTGCTGTAACAACATCAAAAATAGCTTGATTTGCGATCGCATTTCCCGCACCAAATGCAGCCGACAAAGTTGAAGCGATGTCATTGAGTTTGTTACTAATTCCCTGTTGTCCTTGACTCAAGGGATTAGTGACATTTTGAGTCATACATCCTGTGGGTGCTGTGGTGCTACATACAGCGTTGCCGACGGTGGTGCTTAGATTTGTGGGATTAGTATTGAGGTCAATCGTATTTATTGTTGCTGTTAGTCCCGCTAGAGTCGCAGCTATAGCTTCAAACTTATTGTCAAAATTATTGGAGAATTCTTCTAAGTTCACGTCTGTGGGTTCTCCTGTAGTGGTGGTGTCTGGTTGTGTTATTTGGGGTAATAAAGAATCAATGATTGAATCAAAAGGATTGTCAAATCTAGTAACTTGATAATCTGGTACAGGAAAACCTGTGATAGTTGTGGGGTCAATACCAGCGAGTTTGGCTGTAAGTTCTATCTGCTTATTCTGAGTAGTAGTAAGACTATCCCTAGCACTTTGGGGAAAACCACCACCACTAGAACCACCAGTATTAGCGTTACTTAGAGAGTAATCATAGATAGTAGTAAACCTGGCTCGCGTTTCATTAACCTTGTTTTCTCGTTCTATTTCTGGTGCATTTTGCCAGTCAAAATTGGCAAATTCAAACTGTAAATCAGTTAAATCTGTACCCTTAGTTCCCGTAAATATTTCCCATTCTGTTAACGCTTCTCTAGAGTCTAGTAAGTCTAATTCTGAGTCGTCTAATTGGGATAATAAATCATCAAGTTGAGTCTCTAAAGCTTCTATCCTTTCATTCTGAGTAAAGTTTATATCTTCTAGTTCTCTTATCCTTTCTTTTGCCTCGCCAGCAAATAACCCGAACTCATCAGCAATAGCTAAATTTTCCTCTTTCTGTTCTTCTAAAATTCTCTTTAATTCCTCTATCTGAAACTTTAAGTTAGCAATTAAAACATCTCTCTCATCTATCTGTTGAAACAATTGAGAGTTAGTTAATTGATTCTCATCATTGATTATTTTTTGAGTCTCTAAATTATCTAAAAATTGTGTTTTTAATGCTGTTATTTCTGCTTCTGTTAAATCCCTTTGATAGTTAAAGACTCTCATAGTTAAATCCCAGTTAACTTGGTCAGTTGCTATTTGCCTATCAATATTTTCTAAGATTAAAGGATTGAGTTTTCTAGTCTGAACTTGAATTAAGGTGTAGTTAAGAAAAGGTAACAAAGCCGAAGTTAAACTGGCTATCCTACCCGCGTTAGCTGCAGATTGTTTTAACGCTGCGGTAGCTTGAGTATTATTAGCTTAAATAAGTTTGTTTAGTTGGTCAACAGTACCACTTTTAAAATATTTCCCATTGCCGTTTTTAAAGAGAAAATTAGTTTTAGTTTTAGCTCCTAAATTGACTCTAGGCTTAACCTTCTCAACTATGCCATCAACATCAGCGATAAAACTAGCTAAAAATAATGTTCCTGTTAAATCACCCTCGCTTAATACGTCTTTGACTTGTGTTTCGTCTTCTTCTAATCTCCCAAAAAGTTCATTAATTTGTTGTTTTAATTCATTTAATTCAGCTTTGGTTGCTAGTGCCTCGCAAGGTATTAGACTACTCATTTTTTCTTTTATTTGTAATAAAAATTTGTTGCTATTCCGTCACTACCATAACAACAAATTTTATCCCCACAATCAACAGCACAAGTATTTTCAGGGCAACTTTCACAAATAAATTCCAAGTCTTCTGGCATCGGAACACCACCCGATAAAATATATGGGCTAGTCCTACCAGATACGTAATTGCCGTTAGAATCTCGTTCAACAAATCTAATTCTAAATCTGTCCCCACCAATGTAAACTCTATATCTTTTTGCGCCCAAACAAAAACTCATTATTAACCCTTTTTAGCTTCAGTATTTACTCTCGTTGTTTATGTGTTTCCCATGTACTTAGTTAGTTGTTTTATGAAGTAATCAAAACTTCATACACTTAATCAATGTTGTGACACAATTAATAGAAATTACTTTACTTAAAAAATAGTATAACTCTCGATTACTTTCACTTCGTTATTGAAGACAATCTAAGTATAGTAAAACACAATCAACAATTTCCATTAACGATAGATTACAAGTAACAGAAGATAGAATCGATGACTTAGAGACTTACATCATTAAACTAGCTCAGGAACAAAAAAAATCTAGACAAATTACCCGTCCCTGTCTAGAAAATTTGCTGTGAACGTAATGGTTATGCCTATTGTAATCTTAATTTTTATCCTATTAGGGTTAGACATTAACTATCAATATGATAATAAGAAGATTAGTTACAATAGCCAAGGATTAATTGAGGTAATATTACTTGTAATAACCACATTTTATAGTGGTTATATCGCTAATAAATACCGCAATGAATATACTAATGAACGAGGTTGATTTAAAGCGTAAACAAGCATTATTGACACTTCTAAAAAATGCTGAGAATTGGAACAGTGAATACTACGAGACTAGAGATTTTTGCCTTGATAAATACTTGAGAGAGATATTATAATTGCCAGAAAAAAGCTTGGGTAAGTCTCCCTATGACTGGGAAAAATTGTAATCGTTATATCCCCTAATAAATAGACTTTCTAACTTGGTCGTGAGAGAGTCTATTTTTTTAGCTGCTTATGGGAGCATAAATCTAGGATGTGACACATAATGTGTCACATTTAGAAAATACTCCTTCTAAAACCTACATCTTCTGTACTAATCTGTGTACTAATTTGTATCCTTTGGGGAGTTATATCAAATCACTAAATGTTTACTACAAATGAAATCCTGTAAGTGCGGTTTGCGAATTGCCCCTGCGAATAACCTGTTGCATATCTAAAGTGATTTTATATTACACGACCACTGGACTATAACGTACCCCACCGCACAGCACCCACATTAAAAGAAGAAATCACCGCTCTTGAGGTTTATTTGTCACACCCCTTGCTCGGAACGAGTGCGATAGCAGGGTTGACGGGTAAACCGACGGTGATTATTCTCGAATGTGTGGTGATGTAGGGGATAACAGGGAAGTTATCAGGAGTACTCTAGCCTAACAACTCTTCTATCTCATGCTCTGACTTCTGATATATCTTGCTGATTAGCTCTACTATTGCTACAGATGAATTAGGGTATTTCTTGATTATCTGTTTAGCTTCTAATAGCCCGCTAGTGAAGTCTATTGCTTGTTTATTACTATCTAAGAGAATGTCAATGGTAGTTTTAGTGTGTTGACGTTTCTTGTAGGTAGTATCGTTCATTGTGAGACTATGACCTAATGATTGCGCTCTAACCTCCAAACTAATACCAGCTTGCATTCCATTAAGGTTAGCTAGGTGTCTGAGGGCATGAGTTTGTGTAAACGGTGCATTCCACTTGATTAAATATTTTCTAGCTTGCGTAACATAAAATTTACGTATCGTATCAGGATTCCCGTTTGTAGGTTTATTAGTTGG
>JASJDB010000208.1 GCA_030065315.1 Xenococcaceae cyanobacterium MO_167.B52
ATGGTAACGTCTGATCTATTTCCTAAATCAACAGGACATACTTGATGTGTTGTTGATTTGACTTTACTAATAATGAGTTATTCAATTTCGAGGATTTCTCAGTCAGAGATTACTCCGCCGTCAAACGACGGAGCCTTCTTACGAAAGTTGCTCATGGGGGAAACCCCCAAGACCGCACTTTCGCGCTGCTCTGACCGTTGGTCAATTACAGTTTGCTTAAAGTCTTGCTGAGAGTCATCTTGTTTATAATCTCTATGATCCTGATCGATTAAATCTTTTTTTAAATATGCTGCCAATATTGACTGATGGACTTTATCGTTAACTGGTAAAATTTCCAGACGGTAATTTAGAGAAGTCACAATTGGATAGATAAAGTTATATCCATTTTTGTCTTCTGGATTAATCATTCCCAGAGTCAGAACCTTATCTTTCAGAGCTAAAGGTACAAATTGATAATGAAGACAAGATTCTAGAGATACTATAGAATCGATGATCTCAAATATCTGTTTTTTATTATTTATCATGGAAGATAAAGAGTCATTATCGGAATCAGAAAAATGATCAGCTTGAGACATTGTAATAATGGTATTAGTGAAAAATACCAATCTTATTAAAATTTAGAATTGAAACTGGATTGGAATCAATAAGGTAACTAACCCTTCAAAAGTACTAAACTTAATTTACCCAAACTGGTTATAAAGTTTAGCAAAAAAAAAATTTTAGCTCCTGTTGACAAATATTCTTCTCTGGTTTTTCATGAATTAGAAAAGCCTGCTAAATTCTTTGAGAGTTTTTTAGCTTAAGAGTCCTATATTTATTCTTGAGCTATCTTATCACTCTCAGTAGATTTACTGGACTAAATGAGTTACAATTTTCGGTAATTTTACTTAATATTTCTATAAAAATTTATATTACTAGAATAAAAAACTAATGGTACAAACAAGTAATCAGCGTAAAACTTTAACGGGATTGAGTCCTCAAACTTATGAACATCCTTTCGATCAAAAGGCTCTAGTTGCTCTAGAAAAAATGCCTGGAGTTTCGTTAATGTTCAACAAAATTAATCAATATGGGATTGATCGTTTACTTAGATTTAAGTTTAGCGGTATGTCTTTAAAGGTTAATGAGCGGAATTTTCCCGACTTATACAATTCGTTATTAGAAGCTTGCAAAATTGTCGATGTTCCCGTTCCTGAACTTTATCTAAAACATGGCACTGGTTATATCAAAATTTTGACCATTGGTGCGAACAATCCGATGATTATTATTAATATGGATGGATTGGAATGTTTAAATCATGAAGAGTTACTCTACGTTTTTGGTCATGAATTAGGACATATTAAGAGTCGGCATTTACTGTATCATCAAACAGCTTTAATTCTACCTGGTTTGGGTAAAGTAATCGCTAACTCTACTTTGGGTTTGGGGGGTTTAGCAACTAATGGTGTTGAGTTAGCACTATATCAATGGGTAATGATGGCAAAACTTACTTGCGATCGTTGTGGGTTACTGGCTTGTCAAGATGTTAATATTGCAACTAGTGCTTTAATTAAGCTATCGGGATTACCAGGTAAATATATTAATGGCATGGTAGTGGAAGAATTTCTGGCTCAAGCCCGTGAATTTGGTAACTACAATCTGGATAACCTTGATAAATTTACCAAAATGCTTAGTTTCATGGAACCGATGCACCCTTGGACAACTTTACGCACTGCTGAATTACTCAAATGGATCGATTCTGGGGAATATAAAAGTTTGCTATTAGGGGAAAAAATAGAACAAGAGAGGCAAAAGGCAGAAACAAATATAGAAGACACACAAGAAGAAGACACACAAGAAATAGAGGAAGCAGGGGAATGGGATTTTTTAAATTCTTGGGAAACAGATTATTAAACCTCTTGCCATAATTAAGACAAGACAAGGAAGATTAATAGAAAGCGTTAATTTTATTACTTCTTACTTACGAGCAATCTATCCTACTTGTCCGAATCCATATCAAAGTCTTACTGACAATTTAAGAGAACAATTCAAAAAACGATAAACTTGAGTTAAATAAGCAAATTAGCTAACCAATCTTTGATTAAACTAATAGTCTCGCGAACAACAGTAACACCAAAAATTAACACTGAGGTACTAACAGTTAACCCAACCGAACAAATAAATAAGCCACCAAGACAAATCAATCCATCATCTTCGATTAATCCAAAAGCTGTAATTAAAATTCCCGCAGCAGGAATAGTATTTGTTAAAGGTACAGGAATCATCATAGATATGGACATTAACGCGATCGCGATACCAAGTATAATTCTTCCTGGTAAGCTAGTACATATATAGCTGTATCTAGGTTTAGTCACAGCTTCGATTCTTCGTAACCAAGGTATTCCCTTTTTTACAAAACCTTGTGCCATTTCCAGTTTCATTGAACCTTTAAGCATTCTTGGGGGAAACCAAGGACGGTCATGACCTAATATTAGTTGTATTGCTAAAAGCAACAGTATTACCCCGAAAGGAGTAGAATAGCCAGGAGCAGGAATTGGTAAAGCAGAAGGCAAAGCTATGATCACAAATAAAAATCCGAAGGTGCGTTCTCCAGCCAAAGCTAAAATATCTGCCAAAGTTACTCTAGTTTCTCTAGTTTCTTCAAAAAAATAACGATTTAATTCTGTAGAAAGTTTTGCCATAAATATTATTGGAATAAATTTTAAATACTAGTTTTTTAGGCAAAAAATACCTAATAAATAGGGGCAACTCCCAAGCTACCCCTAAAATCTTACAATATTTATCTCCCAGTAAATCAGAGATTGTCTAACCGTACTTTGTCTTTAAAACACAACATTAACCAACAAATGATAAATGTTTAATGATAAATGTCCTATGTGCCTACTGTCCAAGAATTAATGTATTCTTCTTGTTCAGCAGTAAGAGCATCAATTTCAATTCCCATAGCTTTTAGCTTGAGAGTAGCAATTTCTTGATCTACTTCCACAGGAACAGAGTGCATACCAGGTTCTAATTTGCCTTTATTTTTTACTAAATATTCGCAAGCTAAAGCTTGGTTAGCGAAACTCATATCCATTACTGCACTAGGATGTCCTTCCGCAGCAGCCAAATTAACTAGTCTTCCTTCCCCTAAAACAATAATAGATTTGCCATCAGGCATCTTATACTCTTGAGTGAAGTTACGTACATCTTTAACTTCTGTGGCAGTCGCGCCAAGAGACTTGAGATCGATTTCAATATCGAAGTGACCCGAATTACAAACCATCGCCCCATCTTTCATTACAGAAAAATGCTCAGGACGGATTACGTGCTTGTTTCCTGTAACAGTGACAAACAGATCTCCTTGAGGAGCAGCTTCAACCATGGGCATCACGCGGAAGCCATCCATAGCAGCTTCAATAGCTCTGACTGGGTTAATCTCCGTTACGATGACATTAGCACCCATGCCTTTAGCACGCATGGCAACTCCCTTACCACACCAGCCATAACCAGCAACCACAATTGTTTTACCAGCTAACAAAACATTAGTGGCGCGGATAATACCATCAAGAGTAGATTGACCAGTACCATAGCGGTTATCGAAAAAGTGCTTAGTTTCTGCATCATTGACATTCATTGCAGGGAAGGTAAGCACTCCATCTTTGAACATTGCTTCTAAGCGCACAATGCCAGTGGTAGTTTCTTCTGTAGTGCCAATAATATCACTAAGCTGATCTTGCCTTTCTTTAATCAAAGTTGCTACTACATCACTACCATCATCAATAATAATGTTGGGCTTATGGTCTAGGGCAATTTGTACATGACGATGATAAGTTTCGTTATCTTCTCCTTTGATGGCATAGACGGGAATGTCATAATCTGCCACTAAGCAAGCAGCTACATCATCTTGAGTGGATAAAGGATTGCTGGCAATCAACAGTGAATCTGCACCACCAGCTTTAAGAGTAATAGCTAAATTAGCTGTTTCCGTTGTAACGTGACAACAAGCGACAAGTCTAATTCCTGCTAGGGGTTTTTCTTGGGCAAAACGCTCCCTAACCTGTTTGATTACAGGCATCTCTCTAGCTGCCCATTCAATTCTTTGTTTTCCTACAGAAGCTAAAGCCAAATCTTTAACTTCATATTTGGGATGACTAGCAGTTGCAACCATAACTGATATCTCTTTGAGTAATATTGCTATGTCATCTTAACTGAATTTTAGATTCAATGACCTAACTCCCATATCATTTATTGTTATTACCCCTCCAGAATCAGGGGTATTGTTAATGCTCTTAGTGGTGTTGATATGACTCTTTCTTTCAGATTAGCGGCACAATTGATAATAACTAGTTTACTGCTCAGTAGTGACATTTTGATACTGTTTGTTAGTAATTCTTCCTGCTGCATAGAGGGTTTCTGTAATCTCAGAAATGGAGAGTATAGAATGAGCGCGATAGCCATTTTTAGCTAGTCTGTCTTTGACTCCTCTTTCATGATCAATAAATACTACGATATCTTCTACTTTTAAATCGGCTGATTCTAGTTTGGCTGCTCCTTCCATAGCACTATTACCACTGATGAGAATATCATCTACTACTACTACTTTTTCTCCTGGATTGAAGCTTCCCTCAATCAAACGACGAGTACCATGGGCTTTAACTTCTTTGCGAGGGAATATCATTGGGCGACGAAGACTTAAAGCTAATCCTGTAGCAGTGGGTAATGCACCATAGGGAATACCAGCAATGCGATCAAAAGTAAGATTTTTTAGGATCTCTGCATAGGCTTTAATAACTTGATTAAATAGTTGGGGATTAGAAATAATTTTTCGTAAATCTATATAGTAAGAAAATGTTTCTCCTGAAGCTTGTACATATTCACCAAATAAAAGACAACCAATATCAAAAAGTTGCAAGATTAATTCTTGGTGAGGATGTTTGTTGAACAGACAAACATTTGATGTCCACAGTTGGCAGGTAGAGTCTATTTGAATTGAATTACTTCTGATTTGTGCTATTTCTTGGTTGAGTTGTTGTACTTCTAAGGCTAAGTTCTCTTTTGCTAGTAAATCTTGAGGAATCGGAATGAGTAATCCTCCTCCGTTGCGGTCAAATCCTGCTTGGAGAATTGACTTTAAATCTGCTCCTTCTGACCAAATGCTTCGGAGCAAAATCATTCTTTCTGGAGCAATGGTACGAATTTTAGCAGCAATATCAGGGTTATTTGTCCCTACTTCTAAATATAATTGTTCTATAGTTCCCCAAGATTGAACTTGCTTGACTAGTTCTAGATATAGAGGATTATCCCTACTGGGATACTCTTGTATGGGTAATGCACCAGGATTAGAAGTATGGCACATCATAAAAACTGCTTTATCAGCATAAACTAGAAAAGGGGCAGCGTGATCTTGTCCAGCATAGGGATTCAGGGTTACTGCATCTATTTGCCATTGTTCAAAAATGGTTTGAGCAAATACAGTACTGGTATTTAGATCCCCATGTTTGGCATCTAAGATAATTGGGATCTGAGGGGGGATTTTTTTTAAGATATAATCTAGTAATTCTAATCCTTCGATTCCTAAAGCCTGATAAAATCCTAAGGTAGGTTTATAAGCACAAACGCGATCGCAAGTCTGCTCAATTACCCATTCCATCCAAGTTTGTAAGCTATCAACTAGATTTTCTCTTTTCTGTATCTCCTGGTCTAGTAAACGAGGCATGATTTCAGGGTTAGGATCAAGTCCAACTACCAAGAGGCTTTGATTTTGAGCTATTGCTTGATTTAGTTTGACGAAAAAACTCATCTTAAAAGCGCATCTGTGAAGAGAATTTAATACTATTCATTATTTCATAAAATTACCTAGACCCAATTACTAAACTTTTTTCTGATCTAAACGCACTGCAGCTTCAAGTGCTGCTTTATTTCTGGCTCTTTGGGCGTATTTTTCTAGCTGTTTGGTTGTCATACCACTAAGAATACTTAAGTCTTCTAGTTCCATCCCTCGCATCAACATCTCGACACACCAAGTTTGTCTGGCTTGATTAATTGTCGGCTTTTCCCCTTGGGGAGTTAGTAAGTCAAAGCTTATCTCTTCCCACATGGTTTGTAATTCAGCATCGGTGATAGTATCACTTGCATCATTGATAAAAACTGCTGGATTATCATCTTTACGCATTTTGAGCCATTGAATTAGAGGATTATTGGATTTTGAACCGTAGCGAAATCCCATCACCCATTGATTTAGGGGAACTTGTCGCCCTGTGTCTGTATTAATATGTAAAATGTGTTGAGGCGGTTCGACTACAGAATGAGATATTTCCAATTGTAAAACTTCTTCTAAAGATAAACCCCCAGCAAACAGCACATATACTAAAGCATATTCTTGTTTTCCCAGTTTTTTACTTTGCAGAAATAGCGATCTCACTAAACTAGCTGGTAAATCCTCTACTTTTTCAGTCTTAACTTTAATGTTACCCGTTCCAGTCCCATCAGAGCTTAGATCGGAACTAGGAAAAGAACCTTGTAAGAATAATGTTACTAAACTTTCTAAAAAATCATCTTCCTCATCCCATAAAGTATAGCCTTCCACACTAGACTCAACTATAAAATAGCCCACCAAAAAAAAGTTAAGTAAATTGACAATTTGTTCTGATGTGAGATTACTAACTAAGCCTTCTTTTGCGATCGCTTTATCTAAATAATCTGCCACATAACGATTAGCTTCACTTAAACCCTTCCCCAAAGCAGCACGATTTTCTCCAGGATAATTACCAGCCTCCCCCACAATCGAACGCACCAAATCTGGAGCTTTCTTAAGAGTACGCAAGCTTTCTTGAGCATATTCTTGTAAAAAATCCGCCAGATTATCCCTAGCACTAGCTTGCTCTACCAAGGTATGAACCAGTCGAGCAAACACTGCTGAATCCTGAATTACAGCTAAAAGCAAGCGATACTTGTTCCCGAAATTCCGAAATAAAGTAACTTCGTTCACCTGAGCGCGTTCTGCAACAGCCTTAGTAGTAGTTTCTGTAACACCTCTTTCGGCAAATAAATCTAAGGCAGCTTCGATGAGACGTGCTTTGGTGGACTTTCGGGGGGTAGGCATAAAGACTAAAACGCTTGTTAGGATATGGCTGATTCAAATAGATAATGTAAGTGACACTTGCAGGTGATGATAATACCTGCTACACTGCAAAATGTAAGTGTTACTTGCAAAACTTATTTAAAATTATAGCCATAAGACTAGCGAGTATTCCATACATTAAGCATTAGCAATCCATAACTCAAGCCATCCAGCTTAGTTACTCCAAACCATTTTTAGGACAAGTTATTAAATGACACAACAATTAGTTGCCCCCAAAAAACCGCTACTAGTCGAAAAGGAAGAAGAAAAATTACAACTCTGTTGGGTGAACATTTTCTTTTTTGCTTCTCTACACCTCGTAGCTCTTACAGCACCTTGGTTTTTCTCTTGGTCTGCCTTGGGCGTAGCAATTTTCTTGCATTGGTTAACAGGTAGCCTTGGTATTTGTTTGGGATACCATCGTATTTTGACTCACCGCAGTTTGCAAGTGCCTAAGTGGTTAGAAAGAACTTTAGTAACTTTTGGTGCATTAGCAGTAGAAGGAGGTCCTATTTTTTGGGTAGCAGGACATAACTTACACCACGCTCACACAGAAGATAATGATAAAGACCCCTATTCTGCTAAACGAGGTTTTTGGTGGAGTCATATGGGTTGGTTGATGTACAAGCAAGATAAATACTTCGACTACGAACAATACAGAAAATATGCACCTCGTGCTGATAGAGATCCCTACTACCGTTGGTTAAACAATAACTTTATTCTGCTTCAGGTTGCTTTAGGTTTTGCTTTACTGGCTATTGGTGGTTGGTCTTTTGTAATCTACGGTGTTTTTGTCAGAGCCGTAACCCTATGGCATTGTACTTGGTTTGTTAACTCTGCTACTCACTTTTGGGGTTACAAAAACTTTGAATGTGAAGATGGTTCTCTCAATCTCTGGTGGGTAGGTATCTTGGCTTATGGCGAAGGTTGGCACAACAATCATCATTTCAGACCCCGTGTTGCTAAAGCTGGTCAACGCTGGTGGGAAATTGATGTTACCTGGTGGGCAATTCAAGTGTTACGAGGTTTAGGTTTAGCGAAAAAAGTTGTGATGTAATTATAAGTTGGAGGCGTACAATTAATTGTGCGTCTCTAAAAATATCTGATGAGAGTTGCCATTTTAGTTGGCTTTATATCTAATACCAAATTCTGTTAACATAAGTGGGTTTTGAAAATCGGATTGGGTGTGGTGTGGTGTTTTCAAAGCCTTCTTTAATATCGTTTAAAAACCCTTGATTATTCTGAATAGTATAGTTGTTTAATTCTGGGTTTAATGGCGTAATATTTTCAGTAGCTAATTGATTAAACAAGATTTTTTTAAAGAAGGTTTGAGATATAAGTACCTAAGCAAAATTATTTGTATATTTTTTAGATATTATTTAACCCAAAGCCTTCCATCTATTGCCCCTTGCCAAGCTAAGCGAATCCTTATGCGCAGCGGTATGCTTTAGGATTAGGGCTATTCTCTATTGCCTTTCTTCACTATCTAATTAATTTGGCACAACTACTTGAGATTTTTCTCTAGACAATTCCTGGAACCCAAGAAACCGTAGCAATAGAAGAAAAGTAAAATTCTCAATTATACATAAAGTTTAAAATTAGATTGTGAAAATAGACAATAAATAAATTTTAACCTCTCCTTTATTGATCCCTAGAAATAAAATCAGGTAAATAAGATATTATTTAAGACAGATTGAATATCGTATTTTGAGTTGGTTTCTGAGTTAATTAATTAATCTATGAAATTATCAATAAGTAAAGACGTACAAGTATTCCCCGTCGCTGATAACACCAGAGTATTGCGATCGCGGACTTGGGATCGATTAAAGTTTGAGATTGAATACGCTCTTAAAAAAGGAAC
>JASJDB010000209.1 GCA_030065315.1 Xenococcaceae cyanobacterium MO_167.B52
TGGATGAGAATCTAAAAAATCTTTCAGACAAAAATAAAGATTTTCTTCTAACTCAATACTTAAGATAATATTAAGCAGTTCAGATTTCATTGTGAAATTAAGAATAAATTATTGATTGGTTAATTCACCTTATCAGGTTTATTTATCAGAGAACTTTTAAAAATCAAATAGATTATTATTGTGGATAAAATAACACCAACAGTACAATTAAACTCAGTGAAAATACAGAAAAGTCAGAGCTTTGAGATTTAAATTTGAACCCAAGTAATAAAAGTCTGGGGAAAAGTCCTCAAAATCTGGGGAAAAACTGGGTGGAGATTGTGGAAAATGTACTAAACCAAAATATAAGTAATCTTGATAAGATAGACAAAGATGGTAGTGAACAATACTAAAATATCAGATGTAAAAAAGAAAAGTAAATATTTTGGAATCATCCGCAATATTACAGGTAGAGACAAAGTTTAAGTGGCATTCAGAAATAGGAAAAAAAGATTGTGAA
Source organism: Xenococcaceae cyanobacterium MO_167.B52 (assembly GCA_030065315.1). GTDB lineage: Bacteria > Cyanobacteriota > Cyanobacteriia > Cyanobacteriales > Xenococcaceae > JASJCP01. The sequence continues at coordinate 500 of JASJDB010000209.1, forward strand.
TGTGGCTTAAGAATCTATAAAATCAGTTTCAACCAAGCAATAGTAATAGTCTCAGAACTAAAAGATAATCCTGGTCGCTCAATTACGGATGAAGCTTTAACCTTAATTCATTTGATCTGTTACAAGTTTGGTTTGAATTTGACTAATACAATGTGGATCGAACATTATCCAGAGGGATATCTGAAGGAAGAGGATACTTATGATGAGATAAAGCTAGAAATGTTTGATCTAAACTCTAAAAGAATCAACAAACAAAGATTAGAAGCATTATTAGGCGTAAAATTGTAAAAATCAGTAAGTTGGACTGAAAAATCTCAAAAGATTGTTAAATATTTTAGCTTCCTTGCGAGAAGCCCAATACTAGTATTGAGTTAGTTATAGGAACACTAGAAATATTACGTGGATTAAACAATAAAGACAGATAGATTATCTTGTAAGCTTAATTTTGATGCTAATTTAGCCCATGATCCGAATTTCTAGGATAATCATCCCGTCGCGTCTCTTCATCACTGATAGTTTGACGTGGGACATCTGAAGTTCCCTCCTCTGTTACCCATCTTCTCTGCTTAAGTTGGTGTTGCAACAAACTCATTTCTTTTTTTCGCTGTTCATCTAATTTGCGGTTTGGTAGTCCAGCTAACAGATAGAGAAAGACGAAGGGCATATGAAAAGCTGAAACTAAAAGCCACAAAAAACCTGAATAGCCTATTTTTCTCGCATTAATAAAAACTAATATAACCAGAATAATCCAAATCAGCCCCATAGATCCTCTTGTTTACGAGTGCAATTTTTAAAATTCTCAAATTTAGCTACTAACAAAAGACTGAGCAACGTTTAAGTATTCTTCTAATCGACTTGTAAACATTTCATCATCCTTTTTTTTTGATTTAATCATCATTTTAAACTTAATCTTAATCTTCTTACCATTTTGTATTCGATAATCAATCTTATGAGCTATACGTAAATCACTAGGTTTTTTATATTGTATAATAGATGCATAGGGAACTGTTCTACTGGTTAAAACATAAAAGAAATCTTGATCCAATACTGCTAAAGGTCCTACATTAAACTTAGGCAAATTTCCTTGAAAAATTAAGGCAGTATCATTAACAAAAACTCGACCCTTTCCTTGAAAGTTAAAATTAGTTGTTAAATACTTAACGTCGAATTTCATAGCAATACTCCTATAAATTGCTCAGATTTATAATTTAAATCAGAAAATTCAAAACTATAACCAGATACAGCAAGGTAACTATTACAAACTTGAATACATTGTTCATATAAACCAACTTCAAAATAGCCATTAGCTAAAAGAAGATTAATACCAAAATTGTAAGGATCTACTTCAAGGGCTAGTTTCGCCTCAACAATGGCTTCTTCTACTTTCCCTTCTAATAACAGTAACTCTATATATTTCTGTCGGATATTGAGGTTCTGCCAATGGATATCAATAAATCTCTTGAGAAGACTGATGATATTTTCACTATCCCGTGAAGATTGTCGCAATATCCGATGAAGCAGTAAGTTTTCTTGCAGTTGTTTAATTTTGGTTAAATAATGAACAGCAGTTAAAGAGAAAGGAAATTTTAATAGTTTAATAATCAAGAAAGTAATCAAGTCAACTCTATTGGTGATGCTACTGGTGACGCGTGAACCTAGCAGCAGCAGAAAAACTCCACTTACTGTACGAAAAAGATTCCGTTTTTCTTGCCCTAAATAAAAAACGATGGCACCAATTAACCAGATAGCATCGCCTACAATCCCATTAGGAACACACGTTTATTCCAGAATTTACTGTTTGTATTTTTAAGAGAACTTGCACTTTTCTGAACCCAGTTAGAGATAATTTTATTGGGATCAGGTGTCAAAAAACTCAAAGGGAAGATAACCCCGACAAATAGGACAAATAATCCTAAGCCAATCCTGATTTTTCTTATATTAGGAGGAATTTCTGCTCCTGATGGTGCTTCTATTTCTTTTTCCAGCTCTTTCTTTCTATATGGATCTGTATCTTGATCTATAGTCGTTTTTTTTTGTAAATCTTCTTTAGAAATTATACTGAGAATACAGATTCCAATTTCAAAAAAATCAAGCTCTAATTTTTCATTATGCTTAAGTAGGGTTTCTTCATTATTTACACTAATAAAATAAAATCCATTTGGTCTTTTTTCAAGACTACCTAAAGAATGTTGAGCTCGAAATTTAGGAAATCTGACAACTTCCTTAGCATTCGTCCCTACCAATGCTTTCCCTTTTGGTATTAAGATATATCTTGCCAGCTCTTGGCCATCATCGCCACAGTGAATCATAACACCGGGAGATAAAGCATCATTTTTATCATGTTCAAATAAAAAAGAAAAAGATGATCCCAATTGGATTTTAGTTCCCCATAGTAATTGAGTTGGCTTTCGGATCTTGACTCCATCCACGTATGTTCCATTAACTGAGTTTATATCTTCAATCCAATATTCATTTGTTTCTAATTTGTATGAAAGAAGAGCGTGAAGCCGACTAACCTTCTCAAATTCGTCATCAATCCAAAATCTACAGCTTGGTGAACGTCCAATTTTTGCATAATTATTGAAGATACAGTGAACTTCATTAGGCATTCCTGCCAGATTTAAAATGATTCTATCTTCTTCTAAAAAATTTAGTCCTTTTGCAAGTTCTGCTCGTTCTCGCTCAGTTTCTTCTAGTATCGAATTTATCTTCAGAATTGGTTTCAAATGCTCTTGAGTAATAACAGTTTCTGAAACATCATCTATTGGTACAAGCTTTCGCATCTCTTCTGCGATCGCACTTCTACTCATCGCGTCATCACCAATTGCTAACTGAATGGCATTTTTGCCAAACTTAAACGCATCTTTAAAAGATCCCCCGTACCCTAAAGCACGATAAAAACCAATGGAAAATGCGATCGCAGCATCATCTCGTATCGGCTGATTCATGCCTACAACATACTTGATATTTTTCACAATCTCATCAGCTTGAACCTCAGAATCACAAGCATTAAGAACTACACATTCAAGATGTTTCTTAAAAAGTTCCAATAGATCAGACAGAGCATTAGTACTTATTTTTTTGTCTGTCAATACTAAACCTTCTTTTCTCGTACCATGTCCACAAAAATGAATAATGTTAGGTTCAAACCGTAAAATTGATTCTTGTAGATCGCTAGAGCGTAGTGCTGGCGATATTTTAATTTCAAACTTATCATTCCCATGCGATCGCTCGATAACGTTTTGCAGATCTCGAATTTCTTCGTTCAATTTAAGATCGCTTCGTGGATTTGCTTCTAAGATAAGAATTTTTTTCATCAATACAGTAAAAGCCAGCAAATAACTATCTCTTTAGCCAAACTAGCACAATAGATAATTTTTCAGGTTTCTTAGGGCAATTAAACCAGTTTTCGTAAATAAATATTACAAATGGTCGCATTTTGCAGAAAAATCAAGAATTGAACCCAAGTAATTAATAGAAGTATAAGAGCAATAATTCGTGAGTTACAAGATACTGTTGGCTAAAGTAATCTTTACTTGAAGTTAGTAGTGCTACAAAAACGAAAAATCTTAACTTTAGCCTTTGATAATACTTTGTGTAAGATTACCTGTAGCACATTCACCAACAGTACCTTCCTATTTCGATAGTCAAATCCTAAATGGATTACTGATTAAAACGAGATCTTTGACGATTAGCCAGAAGATATATTCCACCTAAGACAAATAAGCCTAAAGTTATTCCAGGTTCGGGAGTTGTTACTTGTTCAACAGTGATTCGAGCAACATTGTAACCATTCTGTGTGAAATCAGCATTGGCAAAACGGTCACTAGATAGAATACGCCCCCCGGGAATAAACCCTGGATGAATTTGTACAGTACCACCTTCTGTAACCCCTGTGTTAGGTTCCTCTTGACCAAAGAAAGCCGTAGTAGTTGTTCCTTCATCATTGACTTCTGTTCCAGCATCAAGAACTTCATTACCAGCAATGATAAAGTCAGCACCAATAAACTCCCCATTGTCATCAAAAATTCGATGAGCTAAAGGATTGCCATTAGCAACAAAAGCATCGTTACTGGGAAGTATCATCGAAGCATAACTAAAATATCTACTACTAGGCAGAGTTTCATCTAGCTCAAAAATTGCTGTAGCTGTTGTGTTTGGGGCAATAACTGGTGAGCCAAACACCGCACCATCAACAGTACCAGCTCCACTGGCTAAAAATTCCTCACTTAAAGTCCTAAAATCTCCATCTTCAGCTAGGCTTTCTAAGCCTGGAGATGCTGCCTCGCCCTGATTGTAAATATCGAAACTGCCATCATGAAACCCAGTCCAGACAGGAGTTAAAAAGGTTCCATTTTCAGGAGCCAGGCTTTCTACTGTTACTTTAATCGTTGCTGCTTCAACTTGAGTTGATGTAATTAGAGCTAAACCACTAACTAAAGTTGCGCTCGCAAAGTGCCTCGCCTTTAGCGAGATCGCTATTTTTTGACTTAACATAAAAATCTTGATTGCCGAAAAACTTGGGATAACTTTGTTTTTTATAAATTTAAATTCTGATGAAAAAATTAAATTAAACTGAGATTTAGCTAAGAATTGAGTAGAACCCAAAAAATTTTGATAGAGATCAAATTCATGATTTCTCAGGAGTTTTTCAGCTTATTTTTATATTGCTTTTGGTTTTATCAACTATTGTAATTATTGAGTTTTTCACAAGTAAATAAGTTAAATAAGTTTCTGTCTGACATTGTTATCGGAATGAAGACTAGCATTCAATGAAATAAGTTAATCAAGCTATACGGTTAAACTATTTAGCTGAAAAAACCTGAATAAAACCTCTTTGACTCTCTAAATGTCAGAGACAGAATATTAGTAAATTAACTTTGAATAGAGAGATGAAAGGAATGATTTCTACTAAAAAACTATTAACGTTGAGTAGTGCTATTTTAGCCACAATCACTTTAGTCTTTAGCAATGTTATCAATTCTGATATGAAGTTTGATTATCAAACTATCCCCTTAGAAATAGTAAATATTAAACATAATACTCAGATAAATGTGCCTGAAGAAATAGCTATTTTAGAAGCAACTACCAATAAAAAATTGAGTCAAAGAGCATTGGGATTAGGAATTATATCCTTTCTAACAATTGTTGGAGAAATTTCTGCATTCTCTTTACGGCGTAGCACAGAACACCGAAAAATTATTTCTGTAAATGATTTAATATCTCGCACAGGAAGGATCAGAGGTCAAGAAGCTAATATGGATGCACCTAGTGTTCTACTCGCATTGAAGTCAGATAAGTTAGGACAAGAAATTAATAAAACTTCTCTTGAAGCGGATTTAGCCTTAGAAAATGAACTTGATTTATCGCCCAATTATCTGACTAATATTTGTCACCACGATACCGTCACAGATATAAAAATTAGTCCAAATGGAGACTATTTGGCTACCCGAAGTTATGGTACGGTAAAATTACTCCAAGTTAGCACGCAACAAGAAATTGCCACTATCTCTTATTCCAATGGAATCAAAGAGATAGAATTTAGTTCTAATGGAGATTATTTAGCAACTCGCAGTTTTGATGGAACAACGAAATTAATTCAAGTCAGCACTGGGGAACAAATTGATGTCATCACAATTATCAAAAGTAACTGAAGACTTAGTTTCTCTTTATAAAGATGATTTATTGTCTGGTTGATTTTTCTCTAGGTTTTCATTCCAATGCTTGGCTAAGGTAATCAAATCTGATGGCATCATCACCAAAGTAGTTGTATTATTCTCGGCACCAATTTCCGTCAACATTTGTAGTCTTCTCAATTCCAAAGCTGCTGGACTTTTCATAATTCTTTCTGATGCTTCTGCCAATTTAATTGAGGCTTCATCTTCTGCCGAGGCTTTGATTAACCTAGCGCGTTTTTCTCTAACTGCTTCTGCTTCTTTCGCCATTGCTCTTTGCATTACCGAGGGGATTTCCACATCCTTAATTTCCACTCTTTCAATGTCAATGCCCCAAGGCTCAGTTATTTCATCTACAATTTCTTGCACTTTAAAGTTAATCTTGTCCCTTTTTTGCAAGATGTCATCTAAGATGTTTTGACCTACCACATTCCTCAGAGTAGTCATAGACGCTTGATAGACTGCCATTTGATAATTCTCTACTCTGTTGATTGCTTTATTGGGATCGATAACACGATAAAACAACACTGCATTGACTTTGATCGTCACGCTGTCTGCGGTGACAGCTTCTTGGGGGGCAATATCAACAGTTTTGGTACGAATATCCACTTGGGCTTTTTGCTCGATTAGGGGAATAATCCAATACATTCCTGGTCCCTTAATGCCTTTGAAACGACCTAGCCTAAAGATTACTCCTCTTTCATATTCTCGGTCGATTTTTAACCCTACTCCCCCTGACGCAATTACCAGAGCAGCCAAGATAACTAGTACCGTTTCCATAATTAGCTTTGAAATTAGCTTTCAATAATTCTATTCTACCTAATTTGTTCTTGTCGAAAACCAGAGTATCCCCCTGTAGTGAACCAATATTCCCAAGTTCCCCCAGAAGCCGTTAACCAATTGTTGAGGTCAAATAAGCCACTTCCTGATGGTGTTCCCTCAATTCTATAGACCTTAACTGCTTGTCCATCATGATCCCAAATCAAAGGTGAGTCAGGTTTTATTTGTTCTGGTGCTGCTCCATTAGTTTGCAAAAAATAGGCATCTTGTCCTCGTTCCGAATCGTTACCAAAAACCTGAGCTATTCCATATTCATCAATAGCGACAAAAGCTCCCTCTTCTAAACCAATACCATAAACTGGTTGATTTTCTGTCACCATAATTCGAGCCATCAATCCAAAAATTCTGCCATATCTGGTTTCAGGATGATTGTCATTACACCTATCTAGGTGGGTGTCAGTAATGACATTTTTCAGATAGGGAACTTGAAGAAAATTACTGCGATAAATATCCTGGGTATTGCGATGAAAAGGGTCATTCAAAATTTCCGAACTCAGTAATCCCCGCCGAGAAGGGGCATAATAATAATCCCCTAAAATTGCCAGACCAGCACTAGTTCCAGCCACAGGGACTTTTTTCTGATTAATCAAGTAGTTAATAGCATCTTCTGTAGCTGTTCCTTCCCAGTAATCTTCATATTTATTTTGATCTCCACCCGCTAAATATAAAGCATCGGCATCTTTAATATATTGCACCACCTTGGGATTATTAGCTGCCTCTCTACTATCGATAGATAGTTCCGCTGAGGAATTGATTAAATCTCGATAATTATCTGTAATCCACTGTGCCTGTCTGCCAATACCACCGCAACGCAAGACCAAGTAATCTCCATAGTTGGCTTGTTTCAAAAACCATTGAGTAGCAGCATCTTCTCCTACTGTTCCTGCTTCTGACCCACCAATCAGGAGAATGACAGGTTTTTGAGCAGAACTCTTAACCTTGCCATAGTCTAAAAAGTATTCAAAGTTATTACTATCGTCTGTTCTTCTGTAATCGGAGAGTTTTGTTGCCATTTACCCATCTCCTCAAGATTTATGCTCCTTTATCTTACGATGGTTAGAGCCAAAAGAAACTGTTTAATACAAAATTTTATTTTAACCAAGGTACAAGGGAGGAATTGCAACCCCAAGTAGGTCATGAAGTGTTATGGGTGATTCGAGATTGTATAAGTGAATTAGAACTTCCTGTTGAAATTTGAGGGCAATGCGTTCTTCTTTAGTCAGGACTACTCGTGTTTTACCATTTGGAGATGCGATCTCGAAGAGAACGCTACGCGATCGCGCACTGCCAAGAAACTTAGCGATCGCGCTTTTGCCGAAATCTGAGATAATGATTGGATGAACCAATCAACTTTGCCTTCTTCTCAATCATCAACAGACCCGCTTAAGCTGACAGCATCGGCGGTGAATTATCTGATTAAGATACTACTGAAAGGAACTGCTTACTGCATTGGGATTGTCTTAATCGTGATGATGACTGGACGATTGGTTCAATTCTTTAGGTAGTTTGGCACGAGCGGTTCTGCCCTTAGTGTTCCATCTCAAATGGGTCTGGCATCGGGTAGAGCGGGCAATGGAGCGAGGAAAAGTGCCTCTGGACAAGCTTTTTGACCGTGCCTTTCGTTGGTGTGTGAGCAATCTGCCTGTCGAACCAGTGGTTTTGGGGGAGAAACAGCGAGAAGTTCTGGCTGTTGATAGTTCCACTATTGCCCGCTGGCGCGCCAAAGCAGGAATGGAGTTATTGGGGAAAGGCTTTCATCATCGGGCAGGAAAAGCCATCAAAGCCAACATCATTGCAGCAGTTACAACTGTAGTCTTCAATTCGGTCGTGCGAGTGGGATTGGTGCGTCGAGTGAGATTTGGCGACAGTTGTGAAGCAGCAGTAGCTAAAGTATTCCAGGATTTACCCAAATCTAAGAAGCATCGCTTGCTGTTTAATGAGTCATTTTGATTTTAGATTTTAGATTTGGGATTTGGGATTTTCCCCTGCTTGAAAGACAGGGGCTTGCAGATTTTAGATTTGGGATTTTAGATTAATGATTTTACGATTTTTCAAT
>JASJDB010000210.1 GCA_030065315.1 Xenococcaceae cyanobacterium MO_167.B52
GCAATAGGTACTTTGTAAATAAAAGCAACTATGTAATACTCTTTAAAACCTTTTAATCCGTTATCGTCTATCCCCAATCTACCCATTAGATAAGAAGGACCACTACCAAAACCTGTTTCTTGCTTGTACTTCCCAAAATCTATCCCTCTAAGATAAGCATAAGGGACTGGAATAGGCAGAGCAGTCAATAATGGTGAACTAGATTGCCAGGAGCTAAAAGATCTACTTTCAAACTTATAATCACCCAGCTTTGTAAATGTTTTTTCAAAGGAAAAGCTAAGATTAATAATTATAATTGTAGTCAATAAAAGTAAGATAGTATAATAGGAAAAATTCTTGATATTTAAAAGAATCTTCTTAAAGTTTCTAGTTTTAATTAGATTTAGAATACTTGAGCTATAGAAGCAAATAGTTAAAACAAAATAAATAGGTAGTAAATAAATTGAAGTGTAGCGTGTAACTTGAGCAATTCCAAACGTAATCATGCTTAGTACAGCATTTTTCCAACCTCCAAACTTTAAAAAACGCCAGAAGTAATAAGTCGCAATAAAAATAGAACAGGCTGAAAATATATCTTGAGTAACTAGACGAGAATGAGCAATGATGTTTGGATCGAGTATGTATAAAGATAGAGCCAAAAAACCAGCATTTACACCATAAAGTTGCCGACTCCAGCAAAATATATAAATCGCCAAAATCAAAGAAGCAAAAATCGTTGCTAGTTTGCCAAAATAGATTCTACCATTAGGATAGATTCTGCCATCATAGATTATTGGTTTTTTGTCATCGTCATCTGTTAACTCAGAAATTATTTGCTGGGAAATAGGCTTACTAATCAATACATTTAAGGCAGAGACAGGCACAATATTGCGTTTATTTACTTTTATTGCTCCTCGCTCAGATGGTCTGCCAGAGAGTATAGCTATACCGCTCTCAAATTTAGAAGCCTCATCGTAAGTTAATGATTCTCTGAGTGGCAAGAATAAGCTTGCTATATTGAGTATCAAAAAGAAGAAACACAGACAGCAGAAGAGAAGTATTTGTTGACCCTTAGTGTAGCTTGCAATGTTGATGTTTACTAAACTTTTGAAGAGCCGACGAATTTTATCCATTATTTAATTCCCTTTCTGTTTTTCTCTGATTATCTTTTTCCAATCAACTATTAACTTTTTTTACTTAGAGAAATTCCTTTGTGATAAGCTGTCTGACTCCATTCGTAACAAGTTAAGGAAATCAGAACAAAGTCAAGTAAAACAACAAATCGTGTCAAACTCATAGAGAATAGCCAATTGAGCGATTTTATTTTTCTATGAGTAAGAGTAAAAGACTGAATCGAGACCACGCCAAAAGAACTCAACGACCAATTGATTAACTCATTTCAATTAATTCTCTTCAGAAACTAGCACAATTCGATAACGAGTTTTATTTGCTAAAACTCTCTCCATTGCCTCATTAACCTGACTTAGAGGCATAGTTTCAAGCAATGGTTTAATCTGATTAATAGCTGCAAAATATTGCCCCGTACTATTTTTAGTAACAGTTACAGTTTTAATTTTTCCTGCATACTTACGGTCAAAAACTGCTTTTACCAACCCAATTTTAGGTAGCTTAAGATAGTCATCTTGAATTGATGTATGCTGTGGAAATCCAACAGATTGCTTTCCATGCTTAGACTTGAATCTAGGATATTTTGCTCTTTTCTCAAAGAAGTTGATGAAAGCACGAGATAGATTTAGAGTAGTTTGCTGCAAAGATTGAGAATAGACATCAGTCTTTAAAGGAGGGGGTTCGTATTGCCATAATTGTAATTTTTCTTTGGGCTTTAAAGGTGCATAAGCTGTAAATTTGGTCATTTTTTGGCACCAACTCAAACTTACACTGATATTAAGATATTTGCCTGGTTGGAACTGGTAACATCAAATAATTATTTACATTTTAGAAACAATTAATTCCTGAAGTCTGAGGTGTAGTTGAATACTTTAAATTAACAAGGTTTTTCTTGGTTCATTTATTGCTAATTCCCAACAATCTTGAAGCTTGAGTTCTATGGCTGCAAAATTAATTGGTTTGGCAAAAGGCACATCTTCATCATCATATTGACTAGAGTCTGGTCGATTGGTAATTATACTGGGACAAGTATTTTTTTGATTGTTGGGCAACTCATTATCATTAGTAGCTTCTGGGGGCAAATTTTCCTCGCTTTCTATTGCGGGAGGAGAAATATCTTCTGATTCTGTATTGTAGAAATAGTCATCTAAGGTAATAATTTCTCCATCAAAATTTTGAGCGATTAATTCCACCGCTTTAGCAAAATCCCCCTCGGAACTCTCACTATCTGACTGATATTCTGAAGGGTGAGATATTTTACTACTAGCTTCGATGATTGGAGGAATGGAATCTTGCTGGGGTAGTATTTTGCGATCGCTGACTATTGCCCGCTCACCATGATTTCCATTTAATATAGGTTTTGGTGATTCTTGATTGTGAGCAATTGGTGGAATTACGGTAGGAGTATGTTTTTCTGTGTTTGGAATTATTTCCTCATTACTATCAGAAGAAATAGCCCCTTTTTTAGTCTCTTGTGTCTCCTTGTCTCCTTGTCTCCTTGTCTCCCTTGTCTCCTTTGCCTCCTTGTCTCCTTGTCTCCTTGTCTCCTTGTTTCCCCAGTCTCCTTGTCCCCCTTGTCTCCTTGTCTCGTTGAGATCTCCGACTTCTTGAGCAGAAGCAATTTCTAAAGTCACCTTAATTTTACGTTGACAAACCTGGGTAAAAGCAGCTTCGATATTAGCAGCTTTTCCCTGCAATAAGCGGAGTAATGGAGGCGCACTAATACCAATAATTGCTTGAGAATCCTCTAAAGAAATTAGATGACACTTTTGCTTGAGCAAGCTGCGAGTTGTGGGGGGTTCAAGAATTGCGATCGCTTTTTGCCAAATTGTCTGAATATCTACTTCTGATCGGGATGTAGCTAGATTTTCTGTAACGGGCTGATTTTTAGTAATTGGGACTACTTTACTATTGATTGGAGATGGCTCTCTAACTATTTCCGCAGAGTTAGTAGGAGTCAAGGGAACAACTTTTTCTGTCTGCTCCTTTTGAGGTATTTCTTTTTTACTATCTTCTTGATTCTCGGTTTTGGGTTGAACTGTTGGAGATGGCTCATTTTGTTTTACAACCGTCTGTGTAGCAGAGTGAACGACTGGAATATTCGGAGCAGTAATGGATGTAGCAGTAGATTCTGATAACAATCCCAATAAAGTCACCTCCAACCACAAACGAGGCTGGGTAGTATTTTTGATTTGTGTTTCTGCTTCTTTAAGTTTTTGTTGACCCCATAAAATAGTTTCTTGTTGCCACTGAGCAGCTTCTTCTTTTAACTTTGTCCAACAATCTTCTGTAACTGCGACTAAATTCGAGCTTTGAGGGGCAGATTGAGCAATTAAAAGGTTCAGATAAAAACTAGCCAAATTTTGCAATACTGTAATGGGTTCTCTACCCCTGTCTAGTAAATTACGACATTGGCTTAAAACCCCGGCAAAGTTTTTAGTTCTGATTTCTTGCAATAAACTTAATAAATCTCGTTCGGGAATTGCTCCTACTAAATCCCAAACCTGATCTATAGTGATTTTTTCAGGAAATAAACTGAGTTGATCTAGTAGACTCTCTGCATCCCTTAAGCCTCCATTGGCTACTTGTGCAACTAATCTAATTGCTTCGGAATCTATATCAATGTTTTCTTGTTGGGCAATATATTTGAGATGATTTACCATTTCCTCTAAAGGAATACGGCGGTAATCAAATCTTTGACAACGGGAAATAATTGTCGGTAAAACTCTCTGAGGATCGGTAGTTGCCAGGATAAATACTACTCTTGGGGGTGGTTCTTCTAAGGTTTTTAGTAAGGCATTGAAAGCTGCGGTACTGAGCATATGGCATTCATCGATCGCGTACACTTTGTAACGAGACTGTACGGGAGCAAACTGCGATCGCTCGATAATTTCCCGAATATTATCAACCCCTGTATTACTAGCAGCATCAATCTCAATAATGTCGAGAGCTGTTCCTGTTGCGATCGCTTTACATACTTCACATTCGCCACAAGGAGTAGGAGTTGGTCGATCTTGCTTTAAACAATTTAAAGATTTCGCTAAAATTCTGGCACTAGAGGTTTTACCTGTCCCCCTGGGACCAGTAAACAAGTAAGCAGGAGCAATTTTTTCCTGCTTAATCCCATTAATCAAAGTTTGTGCGATCGCAGATTGTCCTACTAAATCCCCAAAAGTTTGAGGTCGGTATTTATGGTGAAGAGGCTCGTAAGTCATAAATTAGAATAACGAACAACTAACTTTAAGTGGGTAGTTATCAAATCTACCTGTAGAATTAAGCAAGATTTATAGCAATTAACTAACAGTATATTTGATCTAAGGTACATAGGATCATGCTTAGGTGGATCGGGCAGCACTTTAAAAAGAAATCAACATCCAATTCTCTCACTAGTAATCAGTTAGACCAAGGAGAGGAAACATTATCTAACCTTGATTTAACAGACGGAGATTATGAGTTTCTATTCAATCAACTTTTAGAAGGAGTAGCTCATGGTTGGCATCAAGTGAGAATTGTTAAATTTTTTGACCAATTAGAAGAGCGGGGCGAAACTCAAAAATGGGTTGCTTGGCTCAAGCGGTTTTATCAAAAACTTCCCACTTCTCCCAATCCTATTCAAAGACAATTGGGAGCAAAGATGATTCGCTTGGGAGAATTAACCCAATCCCATAATAAACTCCGAGACATCGGGGCAATATCTGATGAAATAGGCAGAAAACTTTTTTTTGGCGGTATAGAGGAGATAATTTGGGAATATGATGGGGCAGATCTAGTCTCTCTTCCCTCATCAGAAACCAATTCTGCTTCTGTTACCGAACCCAATTTACCAACTTCAGCAATCGAACCAGAATCCCAAGTTGAGGATAATCTTAATCTCACTGAATCTGAAAAATGGGCATCTATTACGGAGGATGATTCAGAACCAACGGTAATACAAAATAATTTTATTCCTAATGAATCAGAAGAACTAGTCTTAGATACAGCAGCAGAATTCCCCTTTGTGCCAGAAGATGATTCAGAACCGACGGTAATACAGAATAATTTTATTCCCCATGAACCAGAAGAATTAGCCTTAGATAGGGCAGAGGAATTTGCTTTTCTTGAGGAAGATGATTCAGAACCGACGGTAATACAGAACAATTTTATTCCCCATGAACCAGAAGAATTAGCCTTAGATAGGGAAGCAGAATTCCCCTTTGTGCCAGAAGATGATTCAGAACCGACCGTAATTCAAAATCCTGTTGTTTCTGATCAATCAACAGGATTACCTTTAAATACAGAGGAATTCCCTCTAGAAATAGAAAATGATTCAGAATCACCTTGGGAAGAACCAGAATTAATTTCGGCAATCCCAGAATTACCATTAGAGGAGCAGAAGCAACAGTCTCAAGAGTCAGAATTTTTGTCAGATTCGGCTCTAGGAGAAGCAATTGAAGAAATTTTTGCCGAACCCCCCGATATTCAACCTCATGGAGCAGAAGAATTGGGCGATTTGCCCGAACTAGACGAAAGCTTAGAGGAGCCAATAGGAGAAAAACCTGATATTTCCCCCTTTCCCACGCCATCACTAACTCCAGACCCTTCTCCATCAGCGCGACCACCAAAAAATTTAGAATCTTCCGAATTGCTAGAAAGTTGGTTCGAGTTAGGACTGAAACAAGCCAGCCTGGGGGATTTGGAAAAAGCGATCGCTAGTTGGGATAAAGTCTTAGAATTTAATCCTGAATTAGCAGAAGTATGGCATAATCGCGGTAGCGCGCTAGGTCGTATGGGAAAATACGAAGAATCGGTGATTTCCTTTGACCGTGCTTTAGAAATTGAACCCAGCCATTATCAAGCCTGGAACGACCGCGCTCATGCTCTTTATCTGATGGAAAAATGGCAAGAAGCAGTTGATAGTTGGAACAAAGCTATTTCAATCATGCCAAATAACCATCAATTTTGGTACAATCGCGGTTGCGCCCTAGAAAAACTTAATCTGCTCGAAGAAGCCATTACCAGTCACGAAAAAGCACTAGAAATTCAGCCTGATTTTGAACCAGCCAGATCTAAGTATCTTAGCTTATTAACTGATACATAGGTTTTAAATTAGCTATGATGACGATAAAGTGATTGATCAGATAAAATTTTATCTTAAAAGATAATTCACCCTAAAAAAACAATTTCCACTTATTAACTAATACACCCCATCTCTTATGGAACTATCTAACAATACAATGGAAGAGTTTAAAGTACCCAGTGCTGAGAGAGTTACACAACTCAGAGACTTAATTGATACTCTCAGAATCGCTGATGAAATTGCCAATAAAGGATATCTAATCAGTAGTTCTGAGTTGGCAGATTTGATGGATATAAATGCTAGTGCTGTAACTAGTAGAGGAGACCACTGGTCTTGGCGTAACTGGGTTGTATCAAGAGTGAGACGAGAAGGTAATCAAATTCTCTGGCAACTAGAGAAAGTTGACTAAAGCCAAACTATATCAGCAAAAAACACAAAAATGACTTTATCCGTATCCAAAACTCCCAAAATTATGATTCGTCCTCTGCAATATCGGGACTTAGAACCTGTTAAGGTTCTGATGGATAGATGTAGAGATCCCAAAACATCTCAGCGTCTGATCACCATAGACAGAGAACTCAAGCAAGCGAGCTCTTGGTACGGACTGAGAAAATTCTTGAGTCTTTTGCCTTATTCTTCCCAAGAAGACCGTAGGATTTATGTAGCTGAACATCAACAAAAGATTCTCGGTCTAATTCAAGTATCCTCTTTCAACAGTACTCGTACAACTTGGCGCGTCGAGAGGGTTCTACTGAGTGATGACATACCTCAACTAGGCTCAATGGTCAGTCAGAAAGAAGTTGGTTCTCAACTTTTGAAGCACTGTCTAGAAAATATTTGGGAAGCTCGTACTTGGATCTTAGAAGTTGACGTTAATGATAAAAATCATCTGGCTTTGTATCGAGAAAATGGGTTCCAGCCTTTAGCACAGATGACTTACTGGCGTATTACACCTGCTCAAATTGCAGAACTCGCTAAAGAAGAACCAAATCTCCCCAATCTGTTACCGATTAGTAACACAGATGCACCATTGCTTTATCAGCTAGATTGTATGTCTATGCCTCCTCTGCTGCGTCAAATATTTGACCGCCATATACAAGATTTCAAATCGAATTTCTTGCAAACTGCAATCAACAAAATTCACCAGTGGCTAGAACAAACTGAAGTAGTTCGAGGTTATATTTTTGAGCCTCAAAGAAAAGCTGCTATTGGGTATTTTCGTCTAGAATCCGCTAAAGATGGCTCCAGACCTCATCAAGCACAATTAACTGTCAACCCTGCCTATACTTGGTTGTACCCCCAATTAATTGCTCAAATGTGCCAGATTGCCCATCATAACCAGTCCCCTAGTTCTCCGCCGCAACCCAACGATCAGGGGCTGGAATTGATATCTGCTGACTATCAACCTGAAAGAGAAGAGTATCTCACTAAAATTGGTGCTTCTCCCACAGAAAATACCCTACTAATGTCCCGCTCTGTGTGGCATAAAATTAGAGAGACCAAGCCTTTAGAAGGATTACAGCTATCAGAAGTTCTCCAAGGACTAAAACCTGCCCGAACTCCCATACCTTCTCGGATATCTTGGGTAAAATCTTTTTCTCAACCTGGAAACCAAGAATTTTTTACCACTCCCCAAGAAGAGAACCATAAATCCTCCGATGAACCTTCAGGAGAATCCCCTCAGCAACCTAATCATGGTAGTCACGCTTGAAATATAAGTTAAAGTTAATTTGGCTAGATGAAACCAAGAATATCCGCTTTAGGGTTAGATGTGGGAAATAAAAGGGTAGGAGTATCTGGTTGCGATGGTACAGGATTAATTGCTACTGGCTTGACCACAATTAAACGTCGCTCTTGGCAAGAAGATATCAGACAACTCCAAGAGATAGTAAACGAAAGACAAGTCACTATTTTAGTTGTAGGACTGCCCTATACTATGGAGGGAAATATTGGGTTTCAAGCGGAACGAGTCCAGAAATTTGCTCAAAAAGTGTCTGACGCTTTAAAATTGCCTGTAGAGTATGTAGATGAAAGATTAACTTCTCAAGAAGCAATAACCCACCTAAAAGCACAAAAACGCTTTTCTACTTATAATAAGGGATTAATTGATCGTCAAGCAGCAACAATCATTTTGCAACAATGGCTCGATCAACGGCGAGCTGCTCAAAAATCATAAGGTAATCTGATTTAGAAACATTAATGTTTTGAGAAAGTCTTAGTAGGTAAAGTTTAAAGGAGCCTGTTCTAACCAAAATTGTCCATCAGTAAATAAATAAAGGTTGTCGGATCGTAAAAATACTGATTAGTATAAGGAAATCTCACTGATCGTAATGTATGAAAAAATTCTAGTTACGAAATAGCAAAAAGTTTTTTGTTCTCGATTAATTAACTAGTTTCTCGACACAATAAAATTACAGTCATAAGTATAAGGAAGTTAATCATTATGAAATCTATCGCTCGTTGGGGTACAACAATAGGTTTATTAGGTACAGTCGCTAGTATTGGTTTTGGGCAACTAAAAGCCTTGGCTTTACCTGCACAACAAATTATTCAAAAACTTAATCCTGTACCTGTTTTTACTATTACAGATGAGCAAGGTACGCCTTTGGTTGCCTCTAATAACCAAAATGAGGATAGCCAATTCGCAGGGGTTTTTATTAGCCAACAGGATGCTAATAATTTTGTAGCTCGTTTAAAAACTCAAAATCCTGATCTCGGTAATAAGGTTAGAGTTGTTCCTGTTCCTCTGGGTAAAGTCTATGAATTAGAGAAAAAGAACCAAGATGAAGGAACCAACATCAATTTTACCTATGTTCCTAATGAACAAGCTGTAACTTCGGCAAAAACAATTTTGGATCAAAATGGTCAAAAATATCAGGGCGGTGTTCCTTTGTTTGT
>JASJDB010000211.1 GCA_030065315.1 Xenococcaceae cyanobacterium MO_167.B52
ACATTTTTAAAAGAACTGGCAACGCGCAGAGTACCGATATGAGCAGGACCAGCATACATCCAATAAGCTAATTTCATTGACTTCTTCCTGATAAGTTACAAACTAAATTCAACAACAACAAAATAAATCGGAAAATAATGGCTAAATCTTTGAAACCTGAAGACCGAACACATCTTTAACGTGAGTGCGATAAAACCCAAAAACTAGAATTTTTCTAGGTTGGATGATCGATTATATATCCTGGAAACTATGATTCTTTCGTTAAAAAAATCATAACTCCGTTCGCGCAGCGCGGGCGACTCAAGCACTGGAATCAAGTTCCAGTGTCGCGCCCTTGACTACCGAAGGTCGTTACGAATTCCAAATTCCGAACTCACGCATCTTTTAGCTTGCTACTTTCATTGTTTCCCTAAGCTTTAGTGCAATAAATCTTAATGCCAGCTATGGCTTGTTAAGCAGTAATACTTAGTAATTTTTGGGTAAGCTAACAGGTAAATTATGTTCATTTCTCTAACCTGTGCTACTGTATATGTAAGTTAGATAACATAATTAGCCCTAATAGATTTTATTAAGGGTTATGACAAAAAAGAAACAAAAGTTAACTCTGTCTAGAACCCATAAATAATTGCTTTATCCCTTGGAGTCAAGATTGAGTTGAGTAATACATATTGAAATAGAGGAGCCGTCTATTCGATGGACTATTTAGAAAAACTACTGGACAAACTAAAAGAGTGGGCGCAAAAATTAATTGAAATTTTGTCAGATCCAGAAGCCGAACCAGAGCCAGAATTAATTCCCATACCAGTAAAAGATACTCGCCATCGTAATTATCGCTAAATTACTTACTACCTGTTTAAGCTTTGTCTGAACTTAGTGTTTTGGTTTTACATGGACCAAATCTTAATCTACTGGGAACAAGAGAGCCTGAAGTCTATGGCTCTACTACCTTAGAAGGAATTAACCACTCCTTAGAGAAGGAAGCAAATAGACTGCAAGTTACAGTATCTTGCTTGCAGTCTAACCATGAAGGAAATTTAGTAGATGCTATACACAACGCTGTTTTTAAGCATCGAGGAATAGTGATTAATGCTGGTGCATATACCCATACCAGTGTTGCTATCAGGGATGCTATAGCAGGGGTTGGCATTCCTACTGTAGAAGTGCATTTGAGTAATATTTATCGTCGCGAACAATTCCGCCACCACTCTTTTATCGCCCCAGTTGTAATTGGTCAAATTAGTGGCTTTGGTAGCAATAGCTATATCTTAGGATTACAAGCCCTAGTTACTTACTTAAGAACAGAAGCTTGAGCGTTTTTTCCATTCAAAGTTCGGAATTTTGGATTCTAACTGATCAATAAAATTGAATAATTCGGAAGGCAACTTTTTTTTTCCCATAAATCAAAAAGCTGGTCATCTTGCTCATAATGGAAGCAAGATCATCAAGAATTATTTTTGGTGATAAAGTTAATACGATCGCGTAATTGAGATATCAGCTGACTCTTCTCCCGATCCTGGTCAATTTGTTTGGCGACTTTTTCGCAACTATACATTACCGTCGTGTGGTCTTTACCACCAAATTCTTCACCGATACGAGGTAAACTCAGGTCTGTATGTTGACGCATCAAGTACATTCCTATTTGTCTTGCTGTACTAATTTCTCGACGACGGGAGCTACCTTTTAAATCTTCTACAGAAACTTTTAATTCTTGAGCTACTACCTTGAGAATAATTTCAGGAGAAGTGGAAATTTTTTCTATAGCAGGGTTTAGAATAGGTGCAATATTTTCCACGGTCATAGGTAGTCCTGAAATGGAAATATAAGCGATCGCTCTGATCAAAGCTCCTTCTAATTCTCTAATATTGGAAGTACAGCGAGTTGCAATGTATTCAATGGCTTCCCTCGAAAGACGGATGTTTTCATATTCGGCTTTTTTTTGTAGAATTGCCATACGAGTTTCTAGATCAGGTACTTGTACATCCGCAATTAAGCCCATAGAGAAGCGAGAAATTAATCTCTCTTGAAGTTTAGGAATTTGACTAGGTTGGCGATCGCTGGCTAAAACTACTTGCTTTCCAGCTTCGTGAAGAGTATTAAAAGTATGAAAAAACTCTTCTTGAGTATATTCCTTGCCCTCAATGAATTGGATATCATCAATTAATAATATGTCCGCATTGCGATAGTGTTCCCGAAAACTTTGCATACTATCATTACGAATTGCAGCGATTAGATCATTAGTAAACTGTTCTGTAGAAACATAAAATACCTTAGCATCAGGACTAATTTCTAAATGATAATGTCCAATCGCTTGCATCAAATGAGTTTTCCCCAAGCCTACTCCCCCACAGAGAAACAGAGGATTAAAGTCTCGTCCAGGAGACTCTGCTACCGCCAAAGCAGCAGCATGAGCCATTCTGTTAGTTGGACCCACCACAAAACGATAAAAAGTATATTTAGAATTTAATTCTGTAGGATTAAGATGATGAGTCTTATTTTCGGCAACTTTTTCCTTAATTACCCTACTATTCCCCACCCAAGTGCTATCTTCTCCTTGAGCTGATATCAGACGAATTTCTACAGGATTTCCTACAATTTCTTCTACTACCTGTCCAATAGTTTTAAGGTAGTGTTTTTGTAAATGATTCAGTATAAATGGATTAGGGGTACAAATAGTTAAACAATTATTCTTCAACTCTTCTGCTTTAGCCGATTGAATCCATGTTTCAAAGGTCGGGCGACTTAACTCTCCCTCCAAACGCTCTAAAACTCTTTCCCATAGTTGTTGAGAAGATATTGCCACTATTGCCCCTGATGTAACTACGATGGAAAAATTGTAACCTAGAAACCCAAGTCTAAATATCGACTTTTAATGAAATGGAAAAATCAACTTTAGATATCGTAAAACTCGGCAATCCCATATTACGCACTCCTGCTCAATCAGTATCAGATATTACAGATCCTCAAATATCCCAACTGATAGATTCTCTCATTGCTACCGCTGAGGCTAACAATGGGGTAGGGATTGCAGCCCCCCAAGTATCTGAGTCTTTTAGGTTATTTATTGTTGCTTCTCGCCCCAGTATCCGCTATCCTCACGCACCAAAGATGCAGCCTACCCCTATGATTAACCCTAAAATTGTTTCTTATAGTAAAGAAACAGTCAAAGATTGGGAGGGTTGTTTAAGTGTTCCTGGTTTACGGGGTTTAATAACTAGATATCAAGCGATAGAAGTAGAGTATTGTAATAGAGAAGGTCTGGTAGAAAGAAGAGTTTTAACTGATTTTATCGCTCGTATTTTTCAACATGAACTAGATCATCTCAATGGAATGGTATTTTTAGATCGTCTGGAAAGTCAGAAGGATTTATATTCAGAAGAAGAGTATCAAAAGTTAATCTGGGATTAGGTAGTAGGTATTAGGTAGTAGGTATTAGGTATTAGGTAGTAGGTATTAGGTATTAGGGAAGAATCAATATTAGAAAAACTATAAATTAAAGATGAATACAATTGTTGTAATTAGTAGTAATTAGATTCAATCTATTTTCATGACAGTAAGTACTTATAAGTGGTCTATGGAAGAATGGCATAGACTCATAGAATTGGGGATTTTTGATAATAAGTCTGTGGAATTATTGAATGGTGATATTGTTGAAATGAGTCCAAAGGGTATTCCTCATAGTTATACCAATCTTTCTGTAGCAGATTATTTGCGAAACATTTTAGCTGGAAAAGCGGTAATTCGGGAATCTCATCCTATTACTTTAAATAGTTCTGAACCAGAGCCAGATATTGCTGTAGTTCGACTTCCTAAAACTATATATGCTCAACATCATCCCTATCCAGAAGATATTTATTGGTTAATCGAGGTGTCAAAAACTACTTTGCAATTCGACCTCAATATTAAAGCTGAAGTTTACGCTAATAATAATATTCCTGAGTATTGGATCATCGATTTAGTTAATAAAAAAGTAATAGTTCATACCTTACCTAATGATAATTCTTATTCTCAAATTGTTGAGTATCAAGCAGGATTTATTTCACCTCAAACTTTCAGTGATATTATGATTCCTTAGTCTGAATTGATTGTTATATAGGGTTTCTCATAGTCATGAAGTCCACTGTAATATATTTTTGCTAATTGCTCATAACTAATTGATGATATCAAATCAGTAAGTATTTGCTACACATAAAATATCTGCCTTTTCCTACCTTATTAATCTTCTTGGCAGGCGATCACTTGACCATATTTATAGCATATTTAAAAGAATTTGGTATATTAAAATCAGATGCAACAGGATGATAAAGAAAACCATTACTCATTACTTCTCCTCGCATAAAACTTATTCAGCAAACCCTAATTATTCATGCTGAATTATTTTGGCTTTATTATCATAATAAAAATATTTACTATGAAATACTGAAATTTAGAAAAAGTTAATCAATATTGCTTATTTTATCGAGAATAAGGAGGTAAATACAATAAAAATAGTTTATTAAAACTATGATGTTTTGAAAAAAAACATTTTATAAAGTTCTGATGAAGTCAGATGGATAAATATAAAAAAAATGTTAACGGAAGTGATTAAAATTTATTGAGTCATCTCTGGAATTATGTTTTTTTAACGTCAGTTCGACGAAGCTAAAAAACTGTAATTTTTCGAGTTTGGATAGTGGTTAGATAGCCTTGAAATCCTCATTCTTTCGTTAAGAAAATCATAACTCCGTCCGCGAAGCGCGACTAGCGAAGGTCAGATCCGAAGGTGTTCCACGGGATACACCTGCCCTAAAGGATTCCCTGCGGTCTCGGATATATCCTTTAGGACTCCGAACTCCGAACTCACGTTTTTTTAGATTTTGCTCACCAATGAGATAGATTATCAACTTTTTCTGGGAACTATAACTTTAGTAAGTTGATTTTGTATCATGATGACAACAAGTACAAAATTCAATCCTAGAGAGTTATTGTCTCAACTAGCAGATTCTAACAGTTCTGGTTGTCTTGAATTTGATGAAGGATTGATTTCTTGGAAAATTTATTTACAGGAGGGAAATGTAAAGTATGTTTATTGTTCTGCACAGTTATTAGAGCAGCTTAAGTATCATCTACATTATCTTGAATTTAAACAAGCTGTAGCAGCTTTAAAACATTTACCATCATCTTTTATAAAGATAGAATCCCATTTACAAGGAAATTCTGCTGCTCAAAATCAGCATCTTTACAGTAAAGTTATTTCTTGGCTACTAACAGAAAAACATCTCAACCCATCCCAGGGTTTAGAACTAATCGAACAGATAAATAAAGATGCGCTGCACTTTTGTCTTTGGCTTGATCGAGGTACTTCCTCATGGAAAGATAAAGAACCAATTCCTCCTTGGATTGAAGAACAATTAGGATCTGCCTCATCTCTAACCGTATCAGAATGCTTGGATCTGGAGCAAACCAGGCTCAAACAATGGCAAAATTGTACTGCTGAATTGCTTTCTGTTCATCAACGTCCTTACTTTACTTCTGGTTGGGAACAAAAACCCATTCCCGCTTCTGGTTCACTAAATTATCAAGCTCTTAAAGAGCTATCTCAAGTAATACGAGGCAGCACCAGCATTCGTCAACTATCACTATTGCTGAAAAAAGATGAACTTTATGTAGCACAAATTTTATCTCCATACATTGAAGATAAGATAATTTATTTACGCCATGCCCAATCACCTTTAGATAAATTACCTAGTATTCCTAGACCCCAAAAAAATGTTCAGCAGTCATCCTTACTCAACAGTAAAAATGAAAATAAAAAACCCAAAAGTGCTGCTCTTAAAACCTGGAAAATAGTATGTATTGATGATAGTCCTACTATCTTAAACGAAATTCAACGGTTTCTCGATCCAGATAGATTTGAAGTTACAGCTATTGATGATCCTGTACAAGCTGTACCAATTATTTTTCGCCTCAAGCCAGACTTGATTTTGTTAGATATTACTATGCCTAGAATTAATGGTTATAAGATATGTGGGCTATTAAGAAGTAGTGACCATTGTAACCAAACTCCGATTATTATGGTAACAGGAAATACTGGCTTAATTGATAAAGCTAGAGCTAAACTCGCTGGAGCAACTGATTATTTTACTAAACCTTTTACTAGGCAAGAATTAATGTTAGTAATTGAAAAATATCTTAACTAATATAATTATTCAATTTTAGCTTTTAAGTAATCTTTTATAGCTTCAAATAAATTTTTGGTTTCAATTTTATTTAATACAACTAATAACAATCATGAAAACTATCTTAATTGTCGATGATTTACAATCCGAATTAGATTTGATGGCAACCTATTTAACCAAAGCTGGTTACAAGATTATTCTGGCAACCAATGGAGAAGAAGCACTCGCCAAAACCCTAGAAAAAAAACCTGATGCCATTGTTACTGATTGGATGATGCCCAAAATGGGGGGGTTAGATATTTGCCGTAAACTGAAAAAGAATCCTGAAACGGCGGAGATTCCTGTAATTGCCTGTACTGCTAAAAATCGGGATGTCGATCGCCTATGGGCAAAAAAACAAGGAGTCTCAGGCTATGTTACTAAACCTTGTACTCAAGAACAATTAGTCAGCGCGCTACAAGAGGCAATGGGGTAATTACTCATGACAACATCCAGTCCAGCTTCCAGAATTCAAGCTGATTTACAGGAGTTATTTAAGGCAGATTTAGCTCCAGGAGATGCTTATATTCGATTTCAACTGACCTCAAATATGACAGCATTATTGTCAATGAAACAGGTGCAAGAGTCTCTAATGGTTGAAGCAGAAAAAATAACTACCTTGCCTACTATGCCAGAATCGGTCATTGGGATTATGAGTTCTCGCGATCGCGTTTTTTGTATCTTTGATTTACCTCAATTGTTACAGTTGTCTTCCTCATTAATTGTTCCTCGCCAATATCAAATTATTGTGTTGAAAACCAATTCCGAACAGCCAATTTATGTCGGGTTAGCTGTAACTCTTCTTCAAGGGATAGTACGTCTATCAACAGAAAAAATCAAGTCATCTTTAGATGCTTTTCCTTCTCAAATAGTCCCTTATCTCTGTGGTGCAGCGCAACAACAGGAAACGATGATTCCGATACTAGACTTTAACACTATTTCAGAAGCGTTAACTACAACATTGTAAATCGCAGAAATTATCGAGAAATATATATCTTAATTGTTATGACTACTGAACAAGAATCTAAGAACTCACAATCAGAAAAAACTGAAACTTCTCCTATTAAATCTGTAACTGGCGAATTTAAAGGAATTGGCACTCTCCGTCGTCGTTTGCTGGTTTCAATTTTACCCGCAGTATTACTGCCTCTGGCTATTGCTAGTGCGATCGGATATAACGTTACCGAACGTCGAGCCAAAACTGAAGTTGTAGAACAGCTTGAGGCTAATACTCTTTTGGCAAGTAAAACAATTGATACTTTTATTCGAGACTCTCTTCAACTCACCGATTTGGTTGCTGCTAATCCTATAGTGATTCAAGCCATGAAAGCCAGCAGTCAGAAAGTGCAGGAGGAACAATTAGCTCAACAATCAATTGACGCTTTAGAGAAAAAGTTTGCTGCCACTAAATTATTAACTATTGATGACAGTATTAATAACTATCTACAACAAATAGTTAAATCGGGTCAGTTGGCAGAAATCTTTTTTACCGAGCGGAATGGCTTGAACGTTGCATTTAGTAACCCTACCTCCGACTTTGTCCAGCGCGATGAAGGTTGGTGGCAAACTAGCCAACAAGAAGGAAGGGATATTGGGGAACCTGAGTTTGATGAATCGGCAAATGCTATTGTAATTGCTTTTTCTAGAGCTGTAAAAGACTCTCAAACTCAGGAATTTCTGGGAGTAATTAAGGCTGGTGTTCCAGCAACAACATCGATTTCTGATCTTGCCAATTACTTAGAAGGACAACACAGCCGATCTGCCCAATTTCAAATTGTTGACCCTAATAATAGTTTTGTTTTTAGTAATATCGACTTCACAGATGTTGAAGCACAGGATCGCAATGATACAGGAACTAATTCTTCTCAAACCGCTAAAGACTATAACCAAAACAGAATGAATACAGAAAATGTCGAAGTGGTTGGTGGTGAATCAATTCTAAAAGTAGCCAAAACTATGATCCAGGTTCTGGAAAATGCTGTGAGTATGGAGCAAGCACAACAGTCAATTGCCCAGGAAGACAGCTTTTCTGAAATCAGTCTTCGCCAAGAAATAATTGGTTCTGAAAGAAGCATCATCGCCGTATTAAGATATCAAGATAAAATTTATAGCCTGTCTACTGTGCCCAATACTGACCTCGTATCAATTGGGGTCATAGATTATGATGTGGTAGCCAGTGCAGGACAAAGTTTACTATCAGTATTTGGTTTAACTGGTCTTATTTTGGGGACTGCTGCTTTAGGTTTAATTATTTTTCTAGCACAGCAATTGTCTCGACCTCTGACTAAGCTATCAGAAAAAACTCAACAGGTAGCGTCGGGAAATCTGGATATTCAAGCCGATGTAGAAGGAACTTTAGAAACTAGAACTTTAGCAGATAACTTTAACAAGCTAGTTAAACAAGTTAAACAATCCTTAGAAAATCAACAAGCCTTGGCTAATGAGCAACGCCAAGAAAAAGAACAGCTAGAAACAGCTATTTATACCCTCATAGATGAAGTTTCCGATGCCACAGACGGTGATTTAACCGTTAGAGCTAACCTAGATTCTATGGAACTCAGTACTGTTGCCGATTTATTTAACGCCATTATTGATAACTTGCAAGAAATCGCCGTTGAAGCCAAACAGTCCACTAGCCAAGTTGGTTCTTCTTTGAAGCAAAATGAAGCAGCAATTCGGACTTTAGCAGAGCAGGCTATTGCTGAGGCGAAAGAAACTCGCGATACCTTGATGTCTGTCGAACAAATGTCCCAATCGATTCAGGCAGTAGCAGAAAATGCCAACCAAGCAGAACAGATTGTGGATGATACCTATCAGACTATTGTCAACAGTACTGACAATATGGA
>JASJDB010000212.1 GCA_030065315.1 Xenococcaceae cyanobacterium MO_167.B52
ATGATTATGCAGTAGTCGGAATTTCTAAACCTAGGGAAAATAAAACTTTTTCTAATCTAGCTCTTGATGATAATTTAGCAGCAAGAAAAACTGATCCATACTGTGGATTATTAGTAATTGATCTGAAAAATGGTGAAATTGTTCATTCTTTACTTATTGATGGCATAGTTAGTGAATTATATGATGTAGCAATTTTACCAGGGGTAAAACGTCCCATGAATCTAGGTTTTAAATCTTCAGAAATTCGCCAAATGATTAATGTGGGTTCTGGAAAAAGTTTATTCCCAAAATAGGAATATCGATTCAAAATATAGAGCAATTCGGATTTTAACAAGATAAAGTTAAGTACCTAGGCAGAAAGCACAGAAACTGAATATCTGTGCTAACTTATGGACAAGTGTTAGATTAACGGTTGGCTTGAGACTTTACTGGTGTACACCTACAACCGCAGGACAATTGGTTGCTTCAGTAGAATTGATTGCTACTGAACTACCGCTTAGATAAAAGTGTTCTGTTTCTATTCCTTGATAGGTACGCTTAGTCAATTGCCAACCTTTATTTAAAAAGATTTTGAGCGAACCTTCGGTAATACCGTTAGTTTTTCCAATGTATAGTCTAGGTACTTTAGGATTGCGATGAATTCCGACCAAATGCAATTCCCCATCTTCTTCTACAATATCAATTAGATAGTCCATGCCAATATCTTCTTGATCTAAACGAATTGAGTAGCCGTTACTGTCCGTACTGCGTTTGCAGACATAGGTAAAATCAAACTCTAGTAAAAGAGGATCGATTACCACGGGATTACTACCATACTCACTCCAACACCGTCTTTGATCGGGAATTTGCTCAACCAGCATCAGAGTATAACCATGACGAAAAGGAGTAGCAATGATTGCCACATTATCTTCCTCGATATTTTTTTCTCCAAAATTAACTGCATTAATAGGCTGAAACGAAGTTAAACTAATCGCACTAACTACTGCAACTAATGGTGTTAATTTCTGCAATACTTTCATGATATCTCCCATGTATTTATGTGAATAAATCAGGAGACATTATTACCGTTCACTACCTCATGAAACACTCATTGATATAGCCTCAATAGGTTCTATTTTTTGAAAATAGATTACCTAACAGCAAAAGTGACTTGCCAAAATACGAGCATTTGACAACCTGTTAACTAATAAATTCCCGACAAAAAATCCCCCATTACTTATGGGTAATTACATTTTTTATGAGAATAGTAAATACTTCAAGAATTTGCTTTCGATATTAGTAATATAATCGATGTTTTTCCTAGATGAGTTCAGTACTTTTACTGATATTTAATTTTTTTTAAAATTCTTTTGATTATAATCACTATGATTGGATTAAAATCCTAAGTTTAATGAGTATTTATACTACAAAAAAAAGTAGAAATAATTAAGCAATTATCTCTACTTATCAAACAATTACGGACAGTTTTGTTGAGGAAAATACTAATTTTCCGCAAAAATATAGCGGTATAATTCCGCAGGGTCTGGTTCAGGACTAGATTCGGCAAATTCCACTGCATCTTCCACAATAGCTTTTACTTTATCGTCAATCGCTTTTAACTCGGTTGCTGTTGCTAAATTACGTTTTCCTAAGTCTGCTGCTAGTTTCTTGATGGGGTCTCGTGCAGCCCAAAATTCTTTTTCTTTAGGATCTCGTAGTTCATCGGGATCAGCTAAGGAATGTCCTCGGAAACGATAGGTTAAAGCCTCAATGAGAGTGGGTCCTTCTCCAGCACGGGCGCGAGCGATCGCTTCTTGTGCCACACCTCTCACTGCCAATACATCCATGCCATCAACCTCGTAACCAGCCATATTAAACACACTAGCTTTTTTGAAAATTTCTGGTTGAGAAGTAGCGCGATCGTGAGCCATGCCGATCGCCCATTTATTGTTTTCTACTACATAAAGAATCGGCAACTTCCATAATGCAGCCATGTTCAAACATTCAAAAAACTGACCATTGTTACTGGCTCCATCACCGAAAAAACAAGCAGTAACTTGATCTGCGCTCTTGTCTTTTAAGGCATCTTTACGGTATTTGCTTTGAAATGCTGCACCAGTCGCCACAGGGATACCTTCCGCAACAAACGCATAACCACCCAAAAGATTATGGGGAGAAGAGAACATATGCATTGAGCCACCACGACCTTTACTACAGCCTGTCTCTTTCCCAAACAATTCTGCCATCACTTCTCTAGCAGGGACTCCAGCACTGAGAGCATGAACATGATCTCGATATGTGCTGCTGACAAAGTCCTCATCTCTCCGCATTGCTCGGATCACACCAGTAGAAACAGCTTCTTGACCATTGTAGAGATGGACAAAACCAAACATTTTGCCACGATAGTACATTTCTGCACATTTATCTTCAAAAAGGCGACCCAAAACCATATCTTCATAAAGCATTAAGCCTTCTTCTTTCGTGATTTTGACGGAATTGGTGTCAAATTTGGGTAAAGTTCTTTCAGCAACCATAGGGTCTATAGTATTTCACAATAAAACGTCAATTGTACCAATCTATTATCCTACAGGGAATAGGCATTGATCATTAAGGGCATTCAGTGACTAGAGGTAAAGATAAATTAATATTGCCAAAGTTTAATCGTTTTATCCCAACTAGTAGTAACTAAATACTGGTTATTAGGACTAATTACGATCGCGCAGCGCCTGCTTCGCAGACCACGCAGTGCCAGCTTCGCTGATCGCGCGTTTGCAGAGGGTCAAAGACTGGGGAAGGGGGCGCGATCGCTATTGATAGTAATATAGATTATTTTTGTAGAGACGTAGCAAGTTCCGTCTCTACTGTGTGCTAGGAAGATAATTTTTTTTATAATGCGCCTACACTAGCCAGACCCAAGATAACTCCTGCGCCCAAAACATGACCTAAACTAGTAGTGCCTAGGAGTGCAGGTAAACCCATACCACCGAAAAATTCCGAAGAAGGTAGGGCTGGACCCGCGCTAATGTTTTTCATACTATATTTACCAAAAGCAATAGCAATAATGTTGCAAAGAATCATAACGATCGCGACTTTAGGACTCCACTCTACGGTAGAGGGAACGGAAGAAGCGACAGCTAATAAAGTAGAATAAGCCACAATTGATTTCTCCTGTTTGTTTTTCGATGCTAAATTGACACCAATTGTATTGTTTCAGGTAAACAAGATGTTAATCGTTGTTGCAATATTTATTAATTTAGTAAAGTTTTTTATACAAAAATAATTTTTATCAATGTTTTGAACGGTTAAACTTTATTGTAGATTGCATATAATATATTGTTATCAAACAATATTAAGGGGCTGTAGCTCAGATGGATAGAGCAAGTGCCTCCTGAAATTATCGGGCACCATGAAAGAAATTTCATGAGTGAATGTGGTCAAATTCAAGGAAGCCTAAGTCTAAATTAAAGATAGGGTAATCTTGAGCCAAGCTCCATTTGCTGTGTTGGAGAAGGTGCAGAGACTGGTTGTAAGTGATAAACAGCAAGCCAAATTAATCT
This sequence comes from Xenococcaceae cyanobacterium MO_167.B52, assembly GCA_030065315.1. Classification (GTDB taxonomy): domain Bacteria; phylum Cyanobacteriota; class Cyanobacteriia; order Cyanobacteriales; family Xenococcaceae; genus JASJCP01. The sequence continues at coordinate 3,537 of JASJDB010000212.1, forward strand.
CCTTCGTACTTACAACATAACGGCCACCACCTAAATACTGATAGTAACAGTACAAGGTGAAGGAATAGTCCAGAGAGTGGGGAAACTCACACCAATCTGAAGCACTAGGTCGCGCGTTCAAATCGCGCCAGTCCCGTTAATCAAGAAATATTAGTGTAATTATGGTCAAAAAATTAGGTTCAATACTAAATCCTGTTTAGATACAACATTTTAAATTTGTGGGAATTCAGAACGCAGAATTCAGGATTCAGGATTCAGATTTCAACTTTTCTAATACTTCTTTTGTAAAGGGATTTTCTCCATTTTCTAAAGATTTAATCCATTTTTGGCGTTTTGCACGCAATTGTTCACTATTATTTTTATCGTTAATATAAGCTCTAAAATCATCTATTGCCCCGTTACTATCCCCAGTTAAAGCTCTGGCAAGTCCACGACTATCAAGGTATTGAGATTGCTTTTCATCTGAAGCTAATTCAACTGCTTTATCACAAGCATCAAGAACTTTATCAGCATAGCCGTAGATGCTACCAAACCAACATAACGAATTCCAGCTACGAGCTTCAATAATTTTCTCGTCAATTTGCTGTGCTTTTTGATATGAAGAAAGAGCTGATAAAACATTTCCTTGCTGTAGTACATTTCTGCCTCGATCAATTAAAGTTTTAGCAGCTAAGTGATTAGCTTTAGTCGTAAGTTCATCTATATTGAGAGTTTTATCTAATTTATACGCTTTTTGGAGCTTTTGTCTGGCTTCTTCTATTTTTGTATCTCTAGCTAAATCATATGCTTGATCAACTAAAGTTTTAGCAGCTAACTGATTAGCTTTAGCCGTAACTTCATCTATATTTAGAGTTTCATTTAATTTATACGCTTCTTGCAACTTCTTCTTCGCTAAACCAATATTGGTTTCTTTTTCTGCTATGGCTAATCCTTGTCTGACTAAAAATTCAGCTTTTTCTTCAATAGACCAATATTTAAGACAAACATCTGATGCCCCAGAAGTAGTATCAATTTCTGGATAAATTAATTTAGGATGGTAGATTATTCTTTGACAACTAAGCTTTAGCCAACTTTGCCAATCTTCTTTCAGCCATAACTTCACCGTCTTGTCCGAACTAGCAGAAGCGAGATATCTGCCATCACTGCTGAATACTACTGAGCTGACAGAACCTTGATGATCGTTATAAGTATGAATCAATTCTCTTTGCTCCACATCCCATAACTTCACCGTACCGTCATAACTAGCAGAAGCGAGATATTTGCCATCACTGCTGAATACTACTGAGCTGACTTCTCTTTGATGACCGTTATAAGTATGAATCAATTCTCTTTGCTCCACATCCCATAACTTCACCGTGTTGTCCGAACTAGCAGAAGCGAGATATTTGCCATCACTGCTGAATACTACTGAGCTGACAGAACTTTGATGACCGTTATAAGTATGAATCAATTCTCTTTGCTCCACATCCCATAACTTCACCGTACCGTCATCACTAGCAGAAGCGAGATATTTGCCATCACTGCTGAATACTACTGAGCTGACAGAACTTTGATGAGCGTTATAAGTATGAATCAATTCTCTTTGCTCCACATCCCATAACTTCACCGTACCGTCATCACTAGCAGAAGCGAGATATTTGCCATCACTGCTGAATACTACTGAGCTGACCAAATCTTGATGACCGTTATAAGTATATATTTCTCTGCTATTTTCTATTCCTTGATATAAAGTTGATTCAACTTCAGGCAAAAGTTTTTTGGTATAGTTTAAAGTTTTTTGATTTAAGTTTTGATTTTTACCAACTAGATCGATAGATTCTAGTAAATTTTCTATTTGATTAGAAAGTAAAAGCTTTACTCTTATATTTGCAGCTTGTTTTTCTAATTGCGATTCTTGAGCGTTTTTAAATGAAATAAACCCTAAAACTCCTGATATCAAGGCAAAACTTCCTGCAAAAAAGGCAAAAGATAGTGCAAGCATTGAGCTTTTTTTAAGTGTGCTGTTAGCTTTTTTTTGAATTTTTTCTCGCTCTTTGGCTGCTTTAGTCAACCTTTCTTGTAATAATTTAGCTTTTTCAGCTTCTTTTCTGGCTAATTCTTCTACTTTTGCTTTTTCTTGTAAATTTCTAATTTCTGCTTTGCTCTTTTCTTCTTCTTCTTTTTTTCGTTTATTTGTCAGTTTTATACTTTCATTAATAAATTCTTCAGCCAATCCATCAAGCATTCCTCGCTTACCATACTTTTCTAAATAAACTTCTCCAATACTTAATTTTTCACCGAAAAATAAATAATCATCTTTCTTCTTATTACTAAGCCAATCCCTGGCAGCAGCTTCAATTTTTCGCTCCACAATTATTCCATCTTTAGATTGTTTTTGCCATTCTCTTAACTGACCCCAATCTCTAATTAAAGCCTCATGAACAACTTCTACAACAATGCCACGACTATCATCTGTACGAAGAATCAAACGATTATCCTTATTAGCTAAAATCTTAGTCACCTTATCTAATTCTTCAAAAGAATGATAAGAGTTAGCTAATTCTTCCAAACAAACTCTTCTGCGAGTTACTGAAATATCCCCGATCTGGGTCATTTCCAGAAATAATCTCTTAGCTATTTCCTGATTCTTTAGAGCTTTTTTCTGCTCCTTGTCCGATTCCAATAGTTTTTGATAAACTTCATCAGCTCGCTTTTCCAAAGTACCTTCGATTTTTCCTAAATCTTCATAGGTTTGAATTCTTAAAAATGTATCTTTTTGCTTTCTAGACTCTTTCCATAACTCTGTTAAAGTAAATTGCAATAAAGGCAAACTTTCAGGATAATCTCCCACATCTGCGACTAATTTTTCTGTTAGTCCAGGTTCAATACCCAGTCCTACCAACTCCGCAGGCTTTTCAATCGCTTCGCGAATTTCATCACTATTTAATTTCTCCACATTAAACTTACTAATCTGCTCGTTGAATTCAGGATAGTTGCGCCATTCTCGGCGAAAGTCTGACCTCATACCTAAAATAATTTGCAAATTAGGTATTTCAGCTAATAATGCCTCTATTTCTTTGATAAAAGCTCCACTAGTATTTTCATCGCACATAGTAAAGCATTCTTCAAACTGGTCGATTATTAAAATGATTGGAGTATCAATTTTTTGTTTGAGTTTGGCTCTATCTCCAATCGCATCAGCTAATTTTTGTAAGGGTTCATTCGTAGGAGTAATTATTTTTAGATAATGCCATTTATCACTTCCTGGAATTCTTTGTCCTATTGTTTTAAGCTGATACAACAATCCAGCCCTCAACAAAGAAGATTTACCACTTCCCGAATGCCCTAAGACTCCGATTAATCGCTTTTTAGCTGCGACTTTCTCGATTAAATCTGCTACTATCCTAGTTCTGCCATAAAATACTACTGCATCTTCAGGTTGAGCTGTAAAAAAGTCTAATGAGCGATAGGGACATTTATCTTGAAAATCTTTTTTCTGAAATTGACTCGTTAAGAGAATTGTTCTCTCGGAAACTCTTATCTGTGGAGCTTGAGAGGTCTTAGACATCTCTTGCTTGATATATTTAGCCAGTTTATGGCTATTTACGATACCATCAGGTTTATCTTTTGGGTTTAGTGCTGCTAATAATTTTTCCGTAAATAAACCATTTTGATATTTTTGTTCAATTGCTGGTTCATTAGAACGAGTAGCAGTTATCAAACAAACATCTTTTTCTTCTTCAATATTTTCTGTATATTTGAAAAGCTCTCCACTATAACAAGCATCCAGGAATACAACTATTTTCTTTACGGGACTTTTTTGTAATTGTTCTCCTAACCATCTTATACTAAATCCTGTTTAGATACCCTACTTAAAAGTTGCGAGAAGTCAGAAGTCAGCCCTAAAGGATTCCCTTCGGTCAAGTCAGAAGTCAGAAAGGTTTAAGCTGATTTTATACTTTAAACTAAAAGTATACTTTGGTAAGCGGATTTAGTATAAGTAAGGGCGGTTCGCGAACCGCCCTTACAAGGTTTTATTTTCTAACTGTTAGACTTTCCCTTGAGCTATCATCTGTAGCAATTTTGAAGAAAAATCGTATTATACTGCTGCTGCTCTAGCTGCTGCTGCTTCGTCGGGATGAATACCTAAACGAGTGAGATTCAGACGACCTTTGTTATCAAAGCCTCTGACTTTAACGACAATTTCATCTGCCACCGCAACTTCATCTTCTACCTTACCGACTCTTCCTTCGGCTAATTGGGAAATGTGAATCATTCCTTCTTTACCTGGTAGCACCTCGACAAAAGCCCCGATATCAATAATTCGGGTGACTTTGCCTAGATAAACATCCCCTTCATTGAGCTTGCGAGTCATATTGAAGATCAGTTTTCGAGCTTTTTCAGCATTATGAGCTTCCACTGCTGCAATAATGACTGTACCATCATCTTCAATATCAATTTTAGTATCAGTCTGTTCCACAATCGCTCTAATTGTTTTACCAGAAGGACCAATAACCATACCAATCAGATCAGGATCGATTTTCATAGTTAGGAGGCGTGGTGCATAGGGGGAAAGCTCCGCACGAGGTTCAGGGATAGCTTTGAGCATTTCTTCTAAGATATGAATCCGAGCTGGTTTAGCTTGATGGATCGCTTTGGCGACAGTATCCATAGACAAGCCAGTGATTTTCATATCCATTTGTAGGGCAGTAATTCCGCTATCGGTTCCTGCTACTTTAAAGTCCATATCTCCTAAAAAGTCTTCGATCCCCTGAATATCAGTGAGAATACGAACTTCATCCCCTTCTTTGATTAAACCCATAGCAGCACCACTGACAGGTTTAGTAATAGGAACTCCAGCATCCATTAGAGCTAAGGTAGAACCACAGACCGAACCCATAGAAGTAGAACCATTGGAAGAAAGCACTTCTGAAACTACCCTCAATACGTAGGGAAACTCTTCTTGAGCAGGTAATACAGGAATGAGAGAACGTTCTGCTAAAGCACCATGACCAATTTCTCTACGACCAGGAGAACGTAAAGGCTTAGTTTCTCCTACGGAGAAGGGAGGAAAATTGTAGTGATGAAGATAGCGTTTTTCTGAACCAGGATGAAGGTCATCCCCTAAATCTTGAGCATCCCCCGAAGTACCTAAAGTAGCAATAGAAAGAACTTGAGTCAGACCTCTTTTAAATAGTCCACAACCGTGAACTCTTTGGGGAAGAACCCCAGTGCGACAAGAAATTGGTCTAACTTGATCCAACTTACGTCCGTCAACTCGGATTCCTTCTTCGATAATCTGACTACGCATCAGCTTTTTAGTCAGAGATTTAAACAAAGTAGGAATTGCTTTAGATTCTTCGGTTGTAGCTATTTTGAGAGGGTCTTCTTCGGGCAATAATGCGATCGCATTTTCAACTTTAGTAGCTTTAATTTCATCTAGCAATGTATCTCGACCAGTTTTATCTAAGTTGTATTGCGCCAAAACTTTTTTAATATCATCACTGGCACGTTCACTGATGAAGTTTTGTAATGCTTCATTAACTTCAGGAGGTTCAGCAGTAGCTATTTCAATGCCCAACTCTTT